>CALCPB010000328.1 GCA_937897665.1 uncultured Halomicronema sp.
CGCCATAGAGGGGTGCCAGTTTGTTCAACGTCCGTATTTTACCGGCTGGGTGTGCGGGTGATCAGTTGCTTTCGGACTGGGCGACCGGTAGCGCCGCCTGCAGTCGGGTGATCTGATATTGGGCATCGTCGTAACAGCCAGTACGGCCCAGATCGAGGCAGAGTTGCGAGGCTTGGCGCAGATCCGCGAGGGCGGCGGCATGATTGCCCAGCTCAGCCTGCAGCAACCCGCGGTCGTACATGGCAAACACATAGTTCGGGTCGAGGGCGATCGCCTGCGAAAAGTCGGCCATAGCCCCGGTCAAATCATTGAGCGATTGGCGTGTGAGCCCGCGATTGTAATAGGGGTCAGGGCTATTGGGCTCAATTTGAATCGCGATGTTGTAATCCTGCAGAGAGCCCTGATAATCCATCGAGCGCCGCCGCACCAGCCCGCGATTTTGGTAAGCCAGCGCATGGCTGGGCCGCAAATTGATCGCCGCTGCACAGTCGTCTAAAGCCGCCGACTGGTTACCCAGATTGGAGTAAGACAAGCAGCGATTGAGATGAGCCGCCGCCAAAATCTCGGTGCCTGATGCGAGCTCAATGGCTTGGGTGTAATCTTCGATCGCCCCTTGGTCATCACCCCATTCTGCACGAGCACTGCCCCGATTGACATAGGCTTTGACAAACTGAGTGTCCTGTTGGAGGGCCTGCGTGTAGTCGTTGATCGCCCCTTGAATATCCCCCACTGATAACCGGATGTTGCCCCGGTCATAGGGATAAGTCGATTGCTCGGAGTCAAGGGCGATCGCCTCAGTCAGGTCAGCCAGCGCGGCTTCGGTATCACCCATGGCTAAATGCAACTGCCCGCGTTCCGCTAGGGCTTCTGGATAAAGCGGCTGCAGCTCAAGGGCACGGTTGTAGCGAGCTAAGGCCGCCTCGGGATCATCGGCCTCTAGGGCTTGGCCAGTCTGCAACTGCTGCCCAGCCAAGACTCGTTGGGGTAGCCTCAGGGCCATCAGCCCAGTCACACCGGCCAACCCAACTAACCCGGCAATGCTAATCAGCCCCCAGGGCCACTTTTGAGTCCTCATCGGGAGCGAATCGTCACCGGGACTGATCGATAAGGGCACGGGTGCCTGAGTCACGAGCTCTGGGAAGGCACTTTGGGCTGATTGCAGCTGGTCGAGGTCAGCCAAGATATCGGTGGCCGCCTGGTAGCGCTGCTCTGGGTTGGGATGCACCATGCGAGTCAAGAGTAGACTCGTCGGTGCATCTAAGTCTGGTATCGCGGTTAACAGCGCCACAATGTCGGTCTGCAGCGTCGGCTCTTGGGCCGTGGGCAAGGCTTCTGGCGGCAACCCAGTCAGGGCTTGAATCACCATCATGCCCAGCGCATAGTGATCGCTGCAAAACCGGGTTTGCCGACGCCACTGTTCAGGAGCTAAATAGGCCTGCGCGGGGGCCGACTGGGGCACTGGGACGAAGCTTTTCTTTTTGTAGGCAATATTTTGGCTGACGCTCTTGATCCCACCAAAGTCGAGAACAACGAGCTGATCGGCGGCCTGATGGCGAATCAGCTTAGAGGGCTTGAGATTGCCATGCACCACGCCGTGTTGTTGGGCGTGGGCCAAGACCGGCAGCACCGCTCGCAAAAAGGCGCGTGCATCCGCCGCTGACCACGGCTGGGCTGAGGCGAGTTCATCTCGCAGCGATCGCCCTGGAATAAACTCCTGCACGATATAGAAGCTTTGATCGTCACTAAAGGCAGCGGTGGTAGCGGGAATCTGCGGATGCTGACCAATCTCTTTCAACACCTGAACCTTTTTCTTAAGCAGACTGAGAATAAACTGCCGCGTCATGGGGTTGCGAGTCGGAAAGCGCAGTTGGCGCACGACGCATTGGGTATGGTCGAGGTCTTGAATATCGTTAGCAAGCAGCGTCTGACCAGCGATATGCGTGTTCAAAGGGTGAATCGGCTGGTAGCGCCCACCCAAAAGATTCTGAGTCGAAGACATGGTAGATGGATTCCCACAAAATTCCCTGGCGGGTTAGCTCAGGTCTGATTTGATCAACGCAAGCGATTCCCTTTAATAGCAATCCCAAAGCATGAGCTGTTGATAACTCAAGGCGCTCATCAAATCTCCCAGGACTGATGCCATGGCCTCTATTATTTTGGCCCCCTTGCTCCCTGGTTTTGGGAAGCCAGATTTCCCTCCCCCAAGAGCTGGAGGAGAGAGAGCTAGGGCGTCAGTCCTACTCTCCAAAAAAAGTGCACCGTTTGTTAACGGTAGCTCACTGTTGACTGAGTCGCGCCGGTCAAAACGATCAAGACAGACTTCACATCGCGATCGTGGCTAGCGCCAAACAGTCGGGAGCAAGGGAGCCCAAAAGTGGGTTCGTCCACGACAAATGCCCAAAAGTGCCGTTAATGCCAGTTCTACGAATTACAGTTACACAGACAAGTCGGCTTCGACGCTGCTCTGCCTACGTTCCTTGAGCGGCGTCGAAAGGAGGATCTGTAGTCCAGTTTCAGAGGATTGTTAATCAGAGGCGATCGCCAACGGGCTTCAATAGCCAAACATCTGGTCGATGTTAATCAGCGTCTAGTCAGGACTGAAGGCGATTGGCCTCAACCGCAGTTGAAGTTTGACGCATCGGAATGGCGATCGTAAATTGAGTCCACTCGCCTGGCATCGAGCTGCAGCGTAAGTGGCCCCGGTGCTTCTCAGTCACAATCTGATAGCTAATGGATAGGCCCAAGCCAGTACCTTTGCCAATCGCCTTAGTGGTGAAGAAAGGATCGAACAACTTTGACTGAGTAGCGGCCGAGATGCCCAAGCCGTTATCACGAACGGCGATTTCTACCCAGCCATGCTGCGAACTTTGAGTACGAATCTGAATCATCCCAGGCGCGGTTTCCAGCGCTTGCTGTGAATCCTGCTGATGTCGCTCATCCAGGGCATCAATGGCATTGCTCAACAGATTCAAAAAGACTTGATTGAGCTGACCCGGATAGCACTCCACCGGCGGCAACGAGCCGTAGTCTCGCACCACGGTGATTTCTGGGCGATCGCGGCTCGCCTTCAAGCGGTTTTGCAAAATCATCACAGCACTGTCAATGCCCTCATGAATGTTGACGGCTTTACAGGCTGCTTCATCGAGCCGAGAAAAGATCCGCAGTGACTTCACAATCTCGCGAATTCGACTTGTGCCCATCTGCATGGAGTCGACCACTTTGGGCAAATCTTCTTGCACAAAGGTCAGATCGACCGAGTCTACTACAGCTTGCAAGCTCTCCGTCACCTCGGGGGACTCCTGCTGATAGAAATCAATCAGGTTGAGCAAATCTTCGGTGTAAGTTTTAACGTGGCGCAGATTACCGTGAATAAAATTGACAGGATTATTGATTTCGTGGGCAATTCCTGCGACCAACTGGCCTAAGCTCGACATTTTTTCAGTTTGCACCAGCTGAGCCTGAGATTGGCGCAGAGCGGCTTCGGTATGCTTGCGCTCACCCACTTCTTGCTCTAACTGCTCAGTCCGCCGAGACAACTGCTGATTTAAGTCCTTGAGATGGGCCGTTTTTTCGGCTCTTTCCGTCAACAACTGCTGAATTCTTTGAGCCATCGAATTAATATTGCTGCCCAGCTGCCTTAATTCTGGCGGGCCAATCACCTCAGCTCGCGCCGCTAATTTCCCTTGGCCCAGGGCCTGAGCGGTATCAGCGGCTGACAGCACAGGCTGAATAATTTTATTCGCAAAGTAAGCCGCCGAGATGCCGACCAGGAGTGCTGTCAGGCCAGTGCCCAGAAGCACAATGCGCTCTAACTCTCGCTGAGGTTCCAGCACTAAAGCCTGGTTTTTGGTGACCACGGTTTGCCAACCCACATCCGGCAAGCTGTCGTTGACCAAGGGGGGATTGTAGGTGAGAAATTCTTGATGGTTAGTGCGAGTGTTGCTGGCCAGTAAGGTTGTAGACTGTGCCGACTGTCCGGGTGACTCTAATATCGGAAACAATTCATAGATTTGGAATGAAGCTTCATGATTGGGATGCGTGAACGTTTCTCCAGTACTCAGAATCTGCGTAAAATAGATATTATTTGAGTCTAAAAAGACTTCGTTATTTTGACTGATTAAATAGTAGTCTTCGTCTGCGCTATTATAGCTCTCCAGAATTTTTTTGAAGACCTCAACAGCCATTCGCGACCTCACAAAGCCAATCACCTGTTGAGTCTCGGTATCACGAATGACATTTGCCGCATAAATCGAAAAAGTCCCCGCTGTGGTTGAAATGATCGGCTGACTGAGGACAACTTGTTCAGTCTCTAAAGCTGTTTGAATATAGCTGCGATCGAGATGATTTCGCAGAGCCGTTCCCGTTGTCTGGGCAACTACATTCCCTTCAATATCAAAGACTGCAATACTGTCATAGATTTCGGATTCTGCCATCAGCTGATCGAGGATTTCCCCTTTTTCTTGAGCAGAAAGCTGCTCTCTCAAATCAGCGCGGGTAAAAATGCTCAGATTCGCCATGATCCGAATGTCGTGTTCTCGTTCCTCCATAAAGAGATAAACCGTGCGCTGGAGGTCGGCAGCGCGTGCCCTCTGAGCAGTCTCGTTTTGCTGAATCAAAACTCGATTGGCGGCCTGATGAGTAACTGCCCCGATCGCTAGTACTGGCAACGTACTGGCCACAACCGCCATCAGCATGGTTTGCTGCTTTAAGTTCAGACTAGGCAATTTCATGGCGGCGACTCTTACCCATTAACACTGCAAATAGTGCTCAAGCGCATCTTGGCCTTGGCTGGCCCTGAGCTTGTTAGTTTTCCCTTAAAGAATTCAATGTGCTCAATTATACAAATATGACCTGTGTGATTGGCGTACCCTGCCCCGGGCGATCACTGGTTGATGTACGTGTTTAGCGTCCAGCCTCCTCAATCCCCCTAAAGCCCTGCGGGCATGGCTGCGCGTAGAAAAAGGGGGAAACCCTTGCACAGCGGAAAATCTGACATAGCCCCTTTTTCAAGGGGGCGGCGACAGCGGGGGATCCTAAAGATCACGCTAAACAGATACTTTGGCAGTGCCAAATCCCGACCCAAAAGGGTCTTGTCCTGGGGATATTCCCGAAGCTCAACTACGGCCTCACCGTGCCCTCAGAAGCGCTGCAGTTTGAGGACACAGTGAAAACAATCAATGTAATCGCACTCTTGCATTATTCAAAACTTGACTCCGAGGGCACGATTGTCAGCTCTAACTGTTGTCCTCGCCGTAGCAGAGTCAGGGGCGATCGCATGCCAATGTAAGCGGCAGTCAACAGTCGATGCAGGTCATCAACGGTGTAAACAGGCTCCCCGTCAAAAGTCACAATGATGTCTCGTTCTTTGAGGGTCGCAGCCTGCGCCGGACTACCCGTTTCTAACCCAGTTACCAGCACGCCAGTATCATTGGTGAGGTCATACTCCCGCACTAACCGCAGCGGCAATGGCACCGTTTGTCCGGCAATGCCGATACGGGCACGGCGCACTCGGCCCATCCGCATGAGGGGGCCGATGATCCGCTTTGCCGTGTTGATCGGCATCGCAAAGCAGATGCCGTGAGCTGGTTGAATGACCGCGGTGTTGACGCCCACTACCTGGCCCTGAGAGTTGACCAAAGGCCCGCCCGAATTGCCGGGATTCAAAGCCACATCAGTTTGAATGACGTTGTCAATGAGTCGTCCCGTTTTGGCCCGCAGCGATCGCCCCAAAGCACTCACTACCCCTGCCGTGACCGTACATTGAAAGCCCAGCGGATTGCCAATGGCAATGACCAACTGACCTGCCTTGAGAGCGGCTGAGTCGCCCAGTTCGACGTGAGTGAAATTGCTGCCGGGGATACGAATAATCGCCAAATCAGTGTCGGGGTCGTCGCCAATCAGCTCAGCTCGATGGGGTTGCCCGTCTGACAGGGTGACCTCGATTACGTCGGTGTTGTGCACCACATGGCTGTTGGTGAGAATGTAGCCGTCGGGAGTGAACAAAAACCCCGAGCCGCTACCGGAGACCTCTAACGGTCGCCGCATATCGGCCCGCAGTCGCAACCGTTTCACCTCAATATTGACAACGGCGGGACTAACGGTTTCGACTACTTGGGTCACCGCCTGTGAATAGGCATCTAGCAGCCCCTCATCGCGGCTGTCGTCAGCGTCATCAGCAGGTTGAGAGCCAGGGGATGAGTGCGGATCGGAAATGAATTGGGGGCGAATTCTCATGATTTTGCCGCGTGGAGGAAATTACGGTGATCCTGCCGACTGCGTTAGGGCGATGCCCAGTGAGGATATCCGGTTGTGCCTTTTGTGCCTTGCTTCAAAAACGGGGTACTCAAATAAGTGACCTTCACACGCCCAGCGTCCCCCAAATCAACTGGCAGTCCGTCCACCATTGGGCTGAGGCAGTTGCATCCGGTTTTGCCCCTCAGCGCCAGGCGCGATCCATTCGTCATGCTTGAGCAAAATCCAGCTCACCCAAGGCGCTAGGCAAGATTTACAGGAAAACTCTCACCGCCGCCGGCACCGTTTCTTCAGCAAAATGGGGGCAATGGAGGGGATGATGCCGCGCCTGGCAGGCTTTGCAAGCATATGCGGTGACCGCAATCAACCGATGCAATAACCACATACCTATCGAGTAAATGTTCGTCGGCAACTTTCCGGGTTGTAGCCGGCATGAATAGATACAAAGAGCTTCTTTAACTAGAATTTGTTGTAGATTTCCCTTGAAGTTTGATCTGCCAAGTCATCGAATGTTTCTAAAGTGTGATGCTGCTGGAATCGCCTCAAGCGCCGATGTTGACACCCTTTTGGGAGGGGCTTTGAGCCAGCTCATCGAAGGGGATTTCCAAACTCGATGGGAAGCTGCCAAGCGGCTGACGGCTTTTGGCCCCGAGGCCATTGAGTGCTTGACTCCCCTGCTAGCCGATGCGGAACTCGACTGGGAGGCCCGGTGGTTTATTGCCCGCACCCTAGGAGAGTTTGACCACGAGGCGGCCCTAGCAGCGTTGGTGCAGCTGCTGCAAGAAACCACGGAGCCAGAGTTAATTGAGATCGCCGCTGAGGGGTTGAGTCACTTTGGCAAACGTGGCGTTGACGCGCTGGTGCAGCTACTGGCAAAGCCCTCTCATCGTCTAACAGCGATACAAGCACTGGCCAACGTTCGCGATCCGGCGATTTTTGAACCGCTATTAGCCCTCGCCGATGATTCTGACCCGACCATTAGAAGTTTGGTGATTCCGGCCTTAGCCAACTTTAAAGTGCCGCCAGTCGATGCGTTGCTCTTGGCGGCGGTTAAGGATACCCATGCCACTGTGCGGCAGGAAGCCATCACCCATTTAGGATTGCGATCGCATTTGTTAGCGCAGCTCGATCTGGTGAGTGTCTTGATGCCTGGCTTATGGGATCTGTCTCCCCGCGTCAACAAGGCCACGGCGATCGCCCTGGGCCGCTTAAATACCGAGACGTCGGTAACGAGCTTAGCCCAGGTATTGTCTTCGATACACACGCCAGAAAGCTTACAAATTGATGTCGTCAGAGCCCTCGGCTGGATTGAGAAACCCTCGGCACTGCTAGCGTTGTTCTCAGCTCGCAACCAAACGTCTGTCGCTGTCCAAGTAGAAATCATTAATACGCTGTCGCGCTTTCGGGCACCGCAACTGCAGCAACGCGCTGGCGAATTGCTTTGCCATTGGCTCACCACTGACCTCGGGGCTGCCACTGGCTCCGCCGCCGTATACCAAGCGATTGCCCTGGCTTTGGGGCAGTTACACTACGCGCCCGCCCTATCGCTGCTGCTCGATCTGCAGCAGGGGCCAAATGCTCAGACCCGCTTGTATGTTGAGGCAGCCCTCAAGCAGCTACAGGCTTAGGGCCATCCATTCACGGCCCTCAACGCGATTGGTTATACACAAGTTGTCATCATCCTTATCTAACAGCGCTTTCAGAATGTCGGTGGGCCAGATGCATCGTGCCAGCTGGTCGAATCGTAGTCGGTGAGCGGCTGGCAGCATTGAGGCCCCTCCGATCTAACAGCATCTGGCTGGGCCAATCTGGCTATCCAGTCAGCGATCGCCGCCAGTTCGATTGATTTAAGTCAATCGTTTTTTGATTTTTGATTGATTAACTCGATATTTGCAGTAGAATTTTAGTGAAGGAGTCATCTACCGTTCAGGTGCGATTAGCGTTCCTAATGTCGGTAGGATGAATTCAACTAGCTATCTCGGTTGAATAGCTGTTCTGTTGATGCACACAGGAATCTAGACATGACCGCAGTCACCTCTAAGCCCACAACCCCGGCATTTTGCGAAGGGATTCAGCATTTTGCTGAGACGCTGTCCGATTTTGACCAGTATGGCAGTGCTCCGGCAATTGGCGAGGGGCAAACGGCGATCGCCGATCCCATCGATGCGACTGCGGTTTATCAAACCATGCTGGCGGCTGATGCGCTGCGATATCTGACGCTGCAGGTGACGGCGAGCAAGCAATCAGGTCACCCCGGCGGATTTGCCAGCGTGGCTGATGGTATTGCCTCGCTGGTCATGCTGGGCTACAAGAACTTGATTACCGAAGTCGGCCACCATGCGCCCGGCTTTTATAGCACGGTCTTTTTAGATCGCTCTTTAGAAGCCATGGGCATCGAAACCGTATCGCAAATGTGCGATCGCTTCCGCGAAACTCACGGCCTCCTCGGTCACCTATCAGGACAAATTCCCGGTTTGCTTAATCCGGCTGGGCCGCTGGGGCAGGGACAGCACTTTGCCATGGCCGGGGCAAAGCTGCATCCCGGCACCTTGTTTCCCGTCACCATTGGCGATGGGGGCCTGGGCGAGCCCTATATCATGAGCAGCTTTGGCCATTTCCACACGGCCTACCCCAACGTCACCAACTTCTTGCCCATCTTGGTCTGGAACGGCTATTCGCAAGAACACCACAGCATGGTTTCGACTCAATCTAACGAAACGATGTTGGCCTACTGGCGAGGTAACGGCTTTAAGGAAATCATTTTGGTCGATGCCAAAGCCTACGACGATGCCAATCAAGCCGGTGATTATGTCGATAGCACCGCCTTCTCACCCCAGCAGCGGTTAGCCTTTACCCAAGCCGTGTTGGAAGCCACAGACAAAGCCGCTAAGTCAGCACTCGGCGGCACCCTCACCGTCCTCATCATCAAGCAACTCAAAGGCGCCGGGGTGCATAAACGGGGTGCTAAATCTCACAACCTATATC
>CALCPB010000329.1 GCA_937897665.1 uncultured Halomicronema sp.
TATCGAATTTGCTAGTAAGATTGCGACCGTCGTGCATCTGTTCAAATCAGAGTTGCCTGATTTACGGGTTGACCTAAAACCGTGGACGAACGACAGCGATACGCGATCGCTGGTTGATCCTGACTCGGTGGATATTGGCCTGCATTTTCCAGGACTTAGCCGTCTGTTTCATTGCCGCAGCTTTTTAGTTCAGATCCGTTTTTACGACGATGCGGATAGCTGCACCAAGCGTGTCATCGGCATTGAAGTCGGAGGCTACGACCATCGCGGCAAGCAGTGGACGTTGTCAACGATCGAGCAATGGTCATTTGCCGGAACGGTTGTGCCGGAGGGGGCTGCCGGCGATCGCCTCAAGCACTGCTGTCGTCAGGTCTTCGACGTGTTCAGCCACTCGTTCGAAGAATCTGCCTAATTTTCTGCCTCAATCAGGCTATCGCTGGGTGCTGTAGCCAACGGTAACGGCTTAATCTGGTAACGGCGCTGTGGATAGACAGCGTCAGTTTTACCGTAGGGATCTGTTCATGGCCGCTCATCTCGCCCACTATGACTTGGTTGTGTTTGGGGCTACCGGCTTTGTCGGCCAAATTCTCTGTCGCTATTTATTAACCCAAACGACCTCCTCAACGCCTTTTCGTTGGGCGATCGCGGGGCGATCGGCAACCAAGCTCAAGGCGCTGGTCACCACCCTCGGCTCTGACGCCGCCCAACTCCCGCAGCTAATTGCCGATGCGACGGACGCCGACGCCCTAACCCACCTTTGCGCCCAGACCCGCGTGGTCGTCTCAACCGTGGGCCCCTATGCCCTCTATGGTGAACCGCTGGTTCAAGCCTGTGCGGCAACCGGCACCGATTACTGTGACCTCACCGGCGAGTCGCAGTGGATTCGGCGTATGATTCAGCGCTACGCAGCTCAGGCTCAGATTTCCGGGGCGCGCATTGTCCATTGCTGCGGCTTCGACTCCATCCCCTCTGACCTGGGCGTTTATTATCTGCAGCAGCAGTCCCAAACGCGATTTGGTGAGCCCTGCACACGGGTCAAAATGCGCGTCGTCGCGGCGCAAGGGGGCGTTTCCGGCGGCACTGCCGCCAGCGGCCTGAATTTAGTCAAAGAGGCGACAACTGATGCCAGTCTTCGCGAGTCCATTCGTGATCCTTATTCGCTCTGCCCAGATAGTGACAAAGTCACCGATCAGCTGCCGCCGCTGATACCGGTGCAATACGATCCTGATTTTCAGGCTTGGGTGACCCCGTTTGTCATGGCGGATGTCAATACCCGTGTGGTGTTGCGATCTAATTTTTTGCTGCAGTCAGCCTATGGTTCGACTTTTCAATACGATGAGGGCATTGTCACCAGTGATGGCCCTCAGGGCTGGCTGCTGGCCCAAGCGTTGAAGCTAGGGTTAGATAGTTTGGTAATCGCAGCGGCGTTGCCGCCGACCCGCTGGTTGCTAGAAACCTTGTTTTTACCGGCCTCCGGCACCGGCCCCACAGCCGAGGAGCAGGCCCAAGGCTTTTATCAGCTGCAGTTTGTCGGCAACACTGCCAAGGGTGAAAAGATGCGAGTGCAGGTGACGGGCGATCGCGATCCGGGCTATGGGTCGACGGCCAAAATTTTGGGGCAGGCGGCACTGTGCCTGGCGCAGGATATCCCATCATCAGAGCGCGGCGGCTTTTGGACACCCGCTGCCCTGCTGAGCGAAGCGCTAATCAAACGACTGGAGAACTCGGCTGGGCTGGCGTTTACAGTATTGGCGTGAGGGCTATAAGCCGTCTCTCAATTTTGGAACTCCCGATACAAGGTGAAAAGGCTGAGGGGCAAAGGCAACGAGGGCAAAGCTTGTTAGTGAACCCTTGGCAAGCCGGATTAATGCTGCAGTTTCTCGATGCGGCGATCGCAAACGGTTCAGAGACTAGCAGATCCCACAGTCTCGTCATCCGGCTTACCCTTTGCCCAGGGCCGGGCGACGCCCCCAAAAACCCGTCATAAACTTAAGCGCCAGCACCTTTAACGGCGGCACAGTGCGCAGCAGCCACAGCCCCAAGCGCCGCAGTTTCACAACGGGCCACCAGTTGTTAGAAAACATCCGGTCCAGGAAATCGGTGAAGCCCAGAATCGCCAGGTTTTCTTTCTTGCGCCAGCGCTCATAGCGTTTGAGCACGCGCAAATCGCCGACATCTTCACCGCGCAGATAAGCCTCAGAGAGCACCTGTGCCAGCGCCGCCGCATCGCGAATGCCCAGATTCAGCCCCTGCCCCGCGACGGGATGACAGCGATGAGCCGCATCCCCCACCAGTGCCAGTCGCGGCTGTACGTAGTGATCGCTCTGAAAGAGCTGTACCGGAAAGACTGCGCGATCACTGCTCAGGCTAAGCTTGCCTAAAAATCCGCCCGTTTAGTATTCCAGTTCTGCTAGGAATTCTGCTTCATCAAGGTTTTGTAGTGCCTTCGCCTCTGCGTGAGGAGCCGTCCAAACGATGTGATAGCGATTCTCCGTCAGCGGTAGCACCCCCATTGGGCCATCGGGCCAGAAGCGTTCAAAGGCGATGTCATTGCGCGGTGCTTCATGGGTGATCATAAATGTCAGGCACGACTGCCAATACTTCCAGCCCCTAGTTTTGATGCCTGCGGACTGGCGAATTTGAGATCGCGGCCCATCGGCCCCTACCACCAACCGCGTGCGAATCTGTTGCGATTGACCCGCCATCTCTAACTCGATCACCGCCCCCGCTTCGTCATAGAGCACGCGAGTCGGGCGGGCGGGGCAAAGCCAATTAACATGCTCGCACTGCTCGTTAATAAACGCTTGTAGCGCCCCCAACATCACCTTATGCTCGCCCACATAGCCTAAAAATTCGCGATTGAGGTCGCTGGGCTCAAATTTGACCATGCCCACGTTATCCGCGTCGGAGAGATAGATATGGCGGTATTTGCCAATGTGGGGAAAGATGTCTGGCCAAACGCCGATGCCTTCCAAAATTTGGCCTGACAGTGGCGACAGCGCGTAGCCTCGTTCGCGGGCGATCGCCTGCTCAAATGAATTCACTTCGATCAACAGAACTTTAAGGCCTGAATCTTTCAGGGCGGCGGCCAAAGTTGCTCCGACAACGCCGCCGCCAACAATGGCCACATCGCAGTCATACAGCGGCGCTTGGTCGGATGTTTGAGCGGCAGGCACAGCTTGCATCATGAACGAATATCAAAAAATCAAATCAACAGGTTTAAGTTGACTGTAGCGTTATTTTCTCAGCGATGCTGAGGCTCAACAGGGCTTTAAAGGACTAAAAGCTCTGCCTCAGAATTGATGATCAATTGGCGGCAGAGCTTTCAATTTTAGGCCGATAAAATGTCAACCTACGCGCGTAGCGCCTCATTTTGAGAGGCCTCACGGGACGGCGATACATTGACGGCCTTGCGGGCTTTAAACATGCCAAAACGACACAATCCAGCGCCAAAAGCGATGCGCATGAGCACTAAGGTAGGCACTTCCCGGAGTGACTTAAAGAATCCCGAGACGCCAAACATCAGTAAACCCTTGGGCCGCACCACGCCTTGCCAAATCGAAGCGAGCCAAGAGGGTAGGGTCTCCTGAGTCCAGTCCGCAGTGACCACTTCGCCCTCAACCAAACCGGTGGCCTCTAGCTGCTCCGAAAACCCTTCAATGCTAGAGAAAGAAGGATGCGACCACTGGTCTAATAGCTGGCGCATCACCGGCTTCTCCCACCAGTTCAGAGGCTTGCGGCGATCGTCACGCTGGTTCCAGTCTGCCACCACCAAAATGCCACCCGGCTTGAGTACACGCAGCATCTCCGCGCCGTACTGTGCCTTATCGGGCATGTGAGGCCCGGCCTCAATCGACCACACCACATCAAAGCTGTTGTCGGGAAATGACAGCGCCAAGGCATCGTCTACCTGAAATTTAGCCGTGAGTTCGGGGGGCGTCAGTTCCGTCGCGCGGCGCACCTGTCCAGGACTAATGGTGATGCCCGTGGTAGAAAACCCGTAGTCGCGGGCCAAAATTCGGCTGCTGCCACCAATCCCGCAGCCGACATCCAACACCGTGGTGCCGCGAGGTAGCGTATCGAGACCGCCCCATCGCACCATCTCATGCACAAAATCTGATTTAGCCTTCAAGAAGTCTCTTGAGCGAGGCGGCGACCCATAGTGCCCCAAGTGAATATGCTCGCCCCAATAGAACTCCAAAATTCCATCTTGGGTCCATTGGTCGTAAGAGTTAGCTACGGTTTTGGAAGATTTGTAGCTGCGGGCGGTAGTCAAGTAAAGGACAAGCCCCACCACTAACAACAAAACAACCAACCCGAGGGCGTAAGACACAAACATTGAGAGAAACCCTTAACATTAATTAATCAAGTCTTTAATGATTGTAGATCGAGTTCGCATTCACTGGAAGCATTCGTGCAAGAGACCTGACGGATCAAAAGCCTCCACTGGGCTCTGCACGTAAATAATTGCTTCAAGCCACCCTTCAAGACAGCCAAGGATAGCCAAGTGTTGAGGGGGAGTTTTGGCCATGTCAAAACCCAGCGATCGCACCCTATCTTTTATGTCAACGCTAGGAAGCAACTTGATGACAACAACCAGCGATCGCTCAACAGAATTTTGAACTAGTCTTCCAAGTAGCAACTGAACAATTAATCAACTCTTTACTCTTATACCATTTGCCCTTTTAACACCGAACTATTTCGCCTGACTGATAGTTGATGTCAGGGACTGGTTAAGTGTAGCCGAGTCGGCATTGAGTGAGTTCAGAGAATAGCCATCGAGTTAATTTATCTTGAGTTCATCCGTAATTTCCAGTCCCGGATGTGAAAACCAAAACGAAGAGAATTCCAAAACAAAGAGAATTATCGTAGGTTTTCCAATGCGCCTCCATTTTTTACTGATATCTTTAGTTGTTCTGCTCCTACCACTGCCTGGTTTTGCCCAATCAGAGCGTCATCCCACAGAGGCTGAAATTGAGAAACTCCTGCACGAGATGCGGCAGGAAATCCCGACACTAATGGAAACGGGCATTTACAGCGATCGCCGTTCGCCTGAAGAGCGTCAGCAACGAGATACGTTTGCAGAAGCATGGTCTGAAGTTGATGAAACGATCGCCCCCTTTCTCGGCAATTGGACCGCAATTGAAGAAAGTGTGGCAATTTTTCCAACGTTGAATCCTGGTGAAATGTGCATTTTTAGTACCTATTTACACTCCGCAGAGTTTCATCTGGGCCGGGTGATTGATGGCAACCTATCTACCGATGGAAACATAACGTTTGTGTTAGACAGCGGCTTTTTGGTGAGTACGTTTGTCTACGAGAATCAGGCAAGGCATTATGAGTACGCCAACCCTTGGCCAGTGCAAGATCCGGCCACTTCTGACCATTACGCTGAATACTATCCGGAGGTTGTTGAGCAGTTTCAACAGGCCGGATGCTTGGTTGAAATGCCGGAATCGCAATAAATCCAATCCATCCATCGGCCTATCACACCCTTACCAAAATTTAGTCGGTAAGGAAACAGGGGCTAAATGACGATTACTAGCTCGTACATAACATTTTTCCTGGGTCTTGAGCCAAGAAGTGCCATCAGACAGTTTTATTAAATTTGAACCCTCCAACATCTCTCCGCCAAACTTGGTAATAATTTCCCCTGATTGATAGGA
>CALCPB010000330.1 GCA_937897665.1 uncultured Halomicronema sp.
GTACTGGGATGGCTAGTGCTGCGGGCAAACCGTCTACGCGCCTGGTTACCTAAATAAAGTACGGTGACTTGCCGCACACCCCGATCAACCTCAATCTAAGGAGAGGTTGATCGGGGTGTGCGGCGTCTGGAGTAACTGGAAAGAAATTCAGACCGCTGTAACCGGTCGATACTCTGTCGCTGATTCGCGAATAGAGACACCGGCTTCTAAAGACTCGATAAACTGACGCACCCGAATCGGATCGATCGGCTGATTGATATCGCCCTTGCGTTTGAGCGAACTCGCCACGATCGCGCCATCCGCCGACTGAATCAGTTTGCCAATATTTTCCCAATTAGCGCCGCTACCGATGAAAACGGGAATGTCCTTAGCGGCAGTTTTCGCCAGTTCCAAATCTTCTAAACTAGGCGGACTGCCGGTGGCCCAACCGGAGAGGATAATCCCGTCGGCCAAGCCGCGAGGAAGCGTTTCTTCCACCGCGGTGGTGAGATTGGGTGAGCCGAGGGGGCGAGCGTGTTTAACCAGCACATCGGCCAAAATTTTGACCTCGCTGCCGAGTTCCCGACGATACCGCAACAGTTCATAGGCACAGCCTTCGATCAGACCTTGATCCGTCGCCATGACACCCGTCAATACATTCACGCGAATAAACTGCGCGTTGACGCAGGTGGCGATCGCCATCGCGCTGCGGGCATCGTTTCTCAGCACATTGATGCCGACTGGCACCGCCACGAGCTGCTGCAAACGATGCACAATCAAACTCATCGCGCTGACCACAGCCGGATCGACCTGATCCTTGGGAAAGGGGGAGTCGAAAAAGTTTTCCACAATAATGCCACTGACGCCCCCAGAGGCCAACGCTGTCGCTTCTTGCTCGGCCCGGTCAATCACCCTTTGCAGATCGCCGCCCCACCTAGGTGAAGTGGGCAGGGGCAAGAGATGGACGACCCCGATCACGGGTGTTGTGGCCTTAAAAATAGTCGTTAAACTCACGTGAACTGGTCTCGAATGCGAAGACTAAATCGCTGATCTAGCCAAGCGCCCTAAAGTCGCTGTGCCATTAACCCAATTTACCCCAAGCGCTCTCATTCTTGCGGTTCCTTTTGCGCCCCAGTGGGGACCGGGCGAGCCTAGCCCCCACAAAATGCCGTAAAGCCTCTACGATGAGAGATTGGTGAACCGCAAAACAATGCGGCTAGCCCCAACATTACGACCGGGCTACACCGGTTTGATCTCTACCATCCTGCTCGGAATCTCTGGATTACTTATGACTGTTGCTGCGTCCCGTCCCACCATTGCTGTCACACACTTAGGTTGTGAAAAAAATCGAGTTGACACTGAGCATATGCTGGGACTGTTGGTGCAGGCAGGGTATGGCGTGGATGCCAATGAAGAGCTGGCCGATTACGTCATCGTTAATACCTGCAGCTTCATCGAGTCGGCCCGCGAAGAATCGGTGCGCACCCTGGTCGAACTCGCTGAAGCCGACAAGAAAATTGTGATTACCGGCTGTCTGGCTCAGCACTTTAAAGACGAACTGCTGGAAGAAATTCCGGAAGCAGTGGCACTAGTTGGCACTGGGGACTACCACAAGATTGTGGACGTGATTGAGCGCGCCGAGACGGGGGAGCGCGTCAAGGCCGTCTCGGCCGAACCTACTTACATTGCCGATGAAACGGTGCCCCGCTATCGCACTACGGCCGAAGGCACCGCCTATCTGAGAGTGGCCGAGGGCTGTAACTACCGCTGTGCGTTTTGCATCATTCCGCATCTGCGAGGCGATCAGCGATCGCGCTCCATTGAATCAATCGTGGCAGAAGCTCACCAGCTGGCCAGCGAAGGCGTTCAAGAACTGGTGCTCATCTCCCAAATCACCACCAACTATGGCGTTGACCTCTACGGCAAACCGCAGCTAGCGGAGCTGCTATACGCCCTCGGTGAGGTCGATATCCCGTGGATTCGCATGCACTATGCCTACCCGACTGGGCTCACTCCTGAAGTGATCACCGCCATCAAAGACGTGCCCAACGTGCTGCCCTACTTAGATTTGCCCCTGCAGCATTCGCATCCGGACGTGTTGCGAGCGATGAATCGACCCTGGCAAGGACGCGTCAACGATGACATCATCCATCGCATCAAAGCGGCGCTGCCACATGCCGTGATGCGCACCACTTTTATCGTGGGCTTTCCCGGCGAGACGGAGGAGCAGTTCGAACATTTGTTGGCGTTTGTACAGCGCCACGAGTTTGACCACGTTGGCGTCTTCACCTATTCCGCTGAAGAGGGCACCCCCGGAGCCACGCTGCCCCACCAGATCGATCAGGCCGTGATGGACGATCGCCGCGATCGCTTGATGCAGGCTCAGCAACCAATTTCGCTCAAGCGCAACCAGGCTCAGGTGGGCCAAACCGTGGACGTGCTCGTTGCGCAGGTGAATCCCACCACGGGAGAAATGATTGGGCGGTCGGCGCGCTTTGCCCCCGACGT
>CALCPB010000331.1 GCA_937897665.1 uncultured Halomicronema sp.
ACGCTGTTGCTAACCACCGCTGTTGGGCTCCCCTTATCGACGTATTTGCGAGGTGACTATGATGAAGTCTTGGCTGGCTATCTTGCCAGGGGCACTGGTATTGGCCTCAATGCTGCTAGTACCGACGTCCCGAGCGCAAGCGGAGCCCAGCGGCACCTGGCTAGACGAAGCCATGAACAGGAATGACGCGGCCGCGGCCCTGCCGCAAGCGCCAGAGCAGGGCGGTAGTAACCTGACGGAGTGCGAGCAAACAGTGCGTCCGGCAGTGCTCCCGGAAGATGATCTGGTGATGGCTGCCGGTTGGACCCTGACCGGAGCGGCTCAGATTTATGGCGACACGACCGTGATCATGGGGATGGCCAATGCCGACGGCATGTGTCGTCCACTCGCTTACCAAGGGTTTGTGTTTACCGCTGGTGAGTTCTCTGGCACGGTATCGCCCTGGCCGATGGACTCTCGCGCCGATGGCGGCCTATTGAATCTCATTCTCTATGGCGAGGGCTATCTAGATGCCTCTTTTGAGCGCGATGCATCGGGGCAGAGTCGCCTGTTCTATCAGGTAGAAACCGAGAGCGGCAGCCCGGTCTTAGTGCCTGACCTTCCGGCAGATACATTGCGCCCCTTGGGAATAGAAGACATTCCGGCAGGCTCACCCCCAACCTTTCCTGGGCCTCAGCCAGAATAACGGTCGTCACGCAGGCTGACGGCAATTATCACAATGCCCACACCGGCCCAGCTTTGCCGTTTTGGGGCGAAACCCAAACTGCTGCATGATCAGCTGCCAGCGACAGCGACGGCTATACAAAAACGCGGTCATGCCTGGGGCTGACTGAGGAGTCGCTGACGCACGATCGCGATTAGGCAACAGTCGATAGTGAAAGGGATCAAGACACTCTAGCTGGCACTGGCTAAGGAGATAGGAGAGCGCGATCGCCCCATTTTTAAATTCTTCTTGCACGGCTGGCAGACTTCCTTCGGAGGGAATCTGTTGGCTGAGGCGCATGGCCTGCTGCCGAATCTTGTGGGCCTGGTCGCGAAAGAATTGCGATCGCTGGCGGTCGGTGGGGTCTAGCAGTCCGCTACGCTCACTGATGAGTGCCAGCGATTGGGCGGGCTGGCCGTCGCGTCCGGCCCGGCCAATCTCCTGCACATACTCAGTCAGCAAATGAGGTACGTGATAGTGGGCCACCCACCGCAAATCCGGCTTGTTAACCCCCATGCCAAAGGCATTCGTTGCGACCACGATTTGCACCTGGTTTTGCAGCCAGGCTTGCTCACACTGACGGCGATCGCGGGCGGATAACCCGGCGTGATAACTGGCCGTGCGATAGCCCTGTTGCTGCAGCCAGCGAGCTAACTCGACACTGTCGCGACGGGTACGCACATACACCAGCCCCGTTTGGCCGCGATGCTGACGTATGAATTTCAGCAATCCTTGCTGGCGGCCTCGTGGCGTCCACACGGTTTGGACGGTCAGATGCAAGTTGGCCCGATAGGGACTCAGGCAGAAAACTTGGGGCGATCGCAGCTTGAGTACTTCACGAATCACCTTTTGAGCGGTGGGATCAGCCGTGGCAGTAAAGGCCGCGATGGGAATTTGAATGCCGTCGGCTCGGCATTGCTGCAGCGCTTGACGAGCCGCCCCTAACCGCCGATAGGCCGGACGAAACGTTTCACCCCACTGCACCAGACAGTGGGCTTCATCGAGCACGAGGCCGTTGATGGTCAGATTCGGCTGGCAGAGGCGTTGCCAAACGGGCGGGCTCAATAGCGTCTCAGGAGAGAGATAGAGCAGCCGCAGCTGCTGCCGGTCAAGGGCCGTCAAGACCCGATATCGCTCTAATTTCGGCACTTCATTGTGCAGGGTGGCGGCAGGCAACTGGCGATCGCGCAGCTCTTGCACCTGGTTTTCCATTAGCGCCACTAGGGGAGAGACCACCAGCGTGACGCCCTGCTGCATCAAGGCAGGCAGTTGGAAACACAACGCCTTGCCCCCACCCGTTGGCATCACAATCAGCGCATCTTGCCGCTGCAGCAAAGCTTGAATCACCAAGTCCTGAGGTGGACGAAAGTCGCTGTAGCCCCAGATTTCTTTAAGGCGAGCCTGGGCGATCGCCCAGGCCGATGATGATGTGGATGCAGTCACAGTGATTCCCCGAGATGCCCTTAGTGGCAGCATGCCCAAAAATAACCGCTTAAGACTGGAGGATGATCGTGGTAATGATTGCGGGCCTGTATCTAAATTGTCGCTGGGCCATGTTGTGACCTGACCGGTTCTAGAGAATGAAAACGTTGGGCTCTGATGCACCACTGTCTGAGTCAAAGTTGCACTGGTTCAGAAAGTTGCGCATACTCTCACCATTTGAGTTGAGGAAATCGCAGATGCCAGAAACTGCGATAGCTTTTGAAGGATCGCAGTCAAGTTCCACAGCCATGATTGATAAGACAGTCTCGACAAAGCGCTCTGATGATGAACAGGTGAGAGCACTGATGGACAATGACTGGGTCAAGACCTCTGATCAGCAGAATCCAGCCGCCTTAGATCTGGCCAGCCAAATCATTCGAGACAACATTTACTGCACACTCTCAACCTGCTCGCCGGATAGTTGGCCTTGGGCCTCGCCGGTCTTCTTCACCTATGACTCAGCACTGAATTTTTATTGGTCTTCTGCAATCGCGGCCAAGCATTCTCAAAACATTTATCGGAACCAAGGGCGAGTGGCCATCACGATTTACGGCACCTATTTGGGAGAAGGCAAAGGCAAGGGCATTTATCTGAGTGGCCTCGCACAGGAATTAGATCCTGCGCAGGTCAACACTGTGATGCAGTCTCTTTTCAAACGGGCGGGTGGCGCCCCGCCCCGACGGACCCAAGACGACTATCTAGGTTCCTCTCCACGTCGGATTTATAGCTTTCAGCCTCAAGCAGCTTGGGTGACTGGGGAACGGCTAGCGCTGGGGAACCAACTCATCGACATCAAGGTTCAACTGGATCTCGCTAGCTTGATCGCTACCGTAGACGCCTGATAGCGATCGCCCAGGCCGATGATGATGTGGATGCGGTCACGGTCGTTTCCCTGAAGGCCCTTAATGGCAGCATGCAAAAAAAGCAGCGCCCAAATGACGCTGCTCGCAAGAGAATTTATGACGAGCAAGGGAAAAGCTACCCCGACTCAAGCTCAAGGCTCAAATAAGTTTGAACCCAAACTTACTCAAAGAAGACGGGGAAGTTGTAGGCCACGCCCAGAGAGAGGCCGAGACCTGTGTCTTCGGTCACGCGCCAGTTGATCTGGCTGTTGAGCGTGAACGCCCGCGAGATCGGAATATCCACCCCACCGTTGATCAACAGACCCAGGTCACTGCCAATGTCAATGCCGCCGCCGCGCGAGGGATAAATGCTGAACCGACCAGTATCAATCGGGTTGAAGTTATAGGTGACCGGTATCGCCACGCTGATTTCGTCTTCAGAGAACTGCACCGAAGGCCGCACTGCAAACCGAGGGCCGAGGGAAATTTTGCTGATGATGTTAAAGCCAAAGTCGCCCACGGCGCTTTTGTCGCTGTCCACAATGCCGATATTGCCCCCAAATCCGACATAAAAGGGGGTGACGCCACGATAGAGCGGTCGCGTGACCTGAGCTACCTCTTCGCCTTGCGCTACAGTCTCAGTCGCTTCTGCCAGTTCGGTTCCGGTCGAGAGCGTAGCTGCGGTCTCTAGATCAAGCGCTGCTGCCGAAGTGACGAATGGCTCCTCCACTGCTGCGGCATCAACCGCTGCCAAAGTCACGACAGTCGCCTCAGCGAAATCAGCGTGAGCGGGGCTCGATGCCGCCAAAAAGTCCTCTAGGGTCTGAGTTGCGACGGGCTCAGCTGCCGGAGTCGCTTTTAACCCACAGTTATCGGTCTTAGCGGCAAGCGGCTCGGCGGCCAACTCGTTTATCAGGTCAATCTCAGCGGCGTCGATCGCCGCCTCGGCAGCCGCTAGATCGACTCGCGCCAGGGCCGTCCCGGTCACGTCGGTCAGCGGATTAGCGATCAGATCATCCTCAGCCTGAGCTGGAACCGCTAACAGCAGCGCGATAGCGGCACCACCCGCAAAGAAATTAAGGCGTTGGAAAGCAGCCATGTTTATAATCACTCCATCAATACACCATGAAGCATTTCTCAGCAGCGATAAAAAGCAGAAGCCTGGCCCCTCCCCCTCGGCGATGCCGGCGATCGGGCTCTAGGGTGTCTCTGCAGTCACTATGAAAAATTCAAGCAGATTCTACCACTGTCAGATCGCATCACTCGCCACTTAAATAACAGTTCTCACGGCACCCGCCAGTCAGCCCGTAGCAGCAGACCAGGCTGATAATAATGCTTGGGCCACAAACGGCAAAATGTGCTCGTTTTGGCTCGCGTCTGTGCCTTCCGTAAAGACCACCAATTGAAACGGTGGGTGCTCTGGCAGCTCCACATACGCAGCATCGTGACGCACCTTGCTGGTGAGCCCGGCTTTTGACCACAGTTGGGCGTTAAGCGGCAGTCCTGCCCCTAAAAAGCCCGTGACCTGATTTTCTGGATCAGCAGCCAACAGGCGGGGATCGAGCGATCGCTGCAACAGCGCCATCATGGCCTGCGATCGCTCCCCTGTGACTGCCACCCCACCGATAATGCTGTGCAGCAGTCGGGCCGTTGCTTCCGTCGTTAGCACATTGCGATTTTCATAGGTCTCACCCAAAAACAGCCGCTCACGACCATAGGGGCCATCACACCAAGTCTTTTGATTAACGTTAATCGTCGCCAGCTCTGGCCACTGCAGCGACTCAAAATAGCGATTAACGATGTTGCGCTGGGTCTGCCAGGTTTCTAGCGGCCCCGCCGGTAGCTCTGGGCCACTGGTCGTCCCGGTCAGCACATCCACCACGAGCCCCGTCGCATCATTGCTGGAATCGACAATCATGTCGCGCAACGCCCGCACCAGCTCTGGCGTTGACGACACCATTTCCCGCTCTAGCCATTCGTGGGCCGCCACTAGGTAAAACAGCTTCACCACGCTGGCTGGGTAGATCGCCTCGACCCCGCGATAGCTGGCCCCGGGCGGCGACTGCTGCCAAAAATCAGCCGCGCTTATCGCCCCACCCGTGTTGATCGGAAACGGGGGCTCATACACAATCCAGGTGGCGGCAATTTGGTTCCGTGCCAGTTTCGGAAACTCGGCCCAGGTTTGCTCAAGTACCTGGTCTAACACTGTTTGCAGGTCAGAATTGCGTTGAAAAAAAGTGGCCGCCACGATCGCGTATTTTCCTGAAATTAATGCCAGATCAACCTTACCCGCTCACGGGCGAATCTAGACGGGCGAATCATCGTTCAAATCCGCCACGGGATAGAGATGTAGTGTCTCGATTCTGGCTGGGCGGCCAGCTCGTTAGGATAAAGGGGCGAGGCTGAGGGCTGGACGCCTCAGCGCTGACGTTAATTGACTAGAGCCACTATGGGAAAAGCTTTGCCAGAACTAAGTGCCGGCGATCGCGATCGCATTATTGAGATGGCCTGGGAAGATCGCACCCCGTTTGAGGCGATCGAACTGCAGTTTGGTCTTCAAGAAAAGGACGTCATTCGGCTCATGCGGCAATCGATGAAACCGAGTAGCTTTCGGATGTGGCGCAAGCGAGTCACCGGTCGCAGCACCAAGCATCGGCAGCAGCGTCCGTTTTTATCTGGCCGGTTTCGCTCTGCCAATCAAAAGGGTTCTTGATGGGCCTCACATGATTTCACAGGGATTTGTTCCCAGAGCCGCCACCCGCGTCAAAGGTAGTCGGTTCGAGCTCAGGCATTGCTTAATTCACCGCTGGTTCGCTGAATTTGGGCAGAGCCAAGCAAGTGGAAAACCGCTGAGGGCAAATCAGTTGAGTGCAAATCAGTCACGTGCAGGTCGCGATCGCTTACTGCAGATACTCCACAATGCCATCGTAAGTCACTCGGCAGATGCCGGGGGAACCGTCGGCGAGGATATAGCTGTAGGCTGAACCGCCTTCATCGGTTCGCGCAAATTCCAGGTTGCTGGGGGCACCCAACTCAGCGGCGATCGCCTGTTGGCAAATGGCCGCTAGCCCCGCCGTGTCGCCAATGGCCCGAAAATCCACCAGTCCTGGAAAGACTTCTGCGCCAATGATGGGACTGTCCGTTGGTAACGGATCTAAGAGACTGGGGTTAGACGGATAGCTCTGACCATCGAACGACAGCAGAACGGTTTTGGGCACGGCTCCGCCGCCCGCGACCCGGAGCACCAAGTCTTGCCAACCTTGGGTCATGCTCTCACTGACGGTCAACGGGGTTTGCACCAGCGACGTCTGCGATCGCAGTTGAAACTCCTCCCCGATGCCTTCAAAGACCAGGAGAGTACACCCACCGGTGCCACACCAGTTGGGTGGCCCTAATAGCACCAGCGCATCCTCGGTGGCATCTTGATTCAGATCAATGAACTCACTGTGAAAGCGGCTATACGGGTCGCCATTTTCTGCCAGAAAAGCCCCCATTGCCCGCCATAGGTCAAGCTGCTGAGGCGTGACCGGGACAATTGCTGGGTCAGAAACTGGGGGCGTCTCCTCTGCCGGTACAGTGCAACCCGTGACACCGATTAGGCCAAGAATTAGTCCTATCGTGATCGCTTTCATGCCACCAGTTCCTAACGAGCTTGATCGTTGAATAGACGTTTCTAGATGGGGTTAGAGAGCCTGTAGCGCTGAGGGCTGGTGGGCGAAATAGGCTTGAATAGACGCGGCATCATCTTGGCCGAGCGTAATCTGCTGGTAAGCCGTGGACAGATTGCTGGAGTTAAGACCTTGATAGAGATAGTCGGCATACTCGTCGGCAATCGGCGTTTGGGCGATCGCGTCTTCTTCCGAGAGTCCTTGCGCTTGCCAATCCAGGGCCAGAGTTTCTAAGTACGCGAGATAGCCCTGCAGCACTTCAAAATCCGCGCGATCGCTAATGGGGCCGTGCCCCGGTATCAGCGTTGCTGTGGCATACTCCGTCGCCAACTGTTCGAGCGTGGCCTGCCAAACCCGCAGGTTGCCATCGGCAGCGTAGGGCAACCGTTGCGTAAACAGCAAATCGCCCATGATCAGCACATCCGCATCAGGCACGTAGACGACCAGGTCAGTGCCTCCCGTGTGCCCTTCAAATTCGACTAGCTGCACAGCGCGATCGCCCAGCCACAGCTCCCCAGGGCCGTTCACAATCACATCTGGCGGGGTGGGATTCGGATCGGAATCGACGTTGCGCGTCAGCATCAATTCTCGAATCGGGCCGCGCCCCAGCGTGGCGTAGCCCAAGGCATCGCCGGCAGGATTGCCACCCGTATGATCAAAGTGATAATGCGAATTAACCACATAGCGAATCGGCTGTTCGGTCAAGGTTGCAACCGTCTCATACAACAGCGTCGCCAGGGCGTCGTTGTGGAAGGGATCGACTACCAAGACGCCGTCTGAGCCAATCACAATGCTGGCATTACAAATAGCGGTCGTCGCCGGTTCAGCCGGTGGGAAATCGGTGCTGGCGATTAAACCATACACACCATCGGCCAGCTCTTCTACAGTCAGCCCGGCGACCTCTAGAGTCAGGTCAGTCGGCGCTTGAGCCGGGGTCGATAGCTGCAGTCCCACAATTGTGGCGAGGGTTACTACCGCCGCTGTCAAGCTCATGACCCATCGGCGCAAATGCTTCATTTGATTACCTGATCTTGAGGATTAGAGGTGAGTTTTCGATTGTTCCTATTGATACTACGTGGGTGGGCAGATGGCAATCGCTGCCGCCACGTTGAACGATCGCACCGCTCAAGGCGGGCTGCAGCGGATCGGGTATGCAGTCGGACACGAAAACGCCAGTTAGGCCTCTGGATCGGGCTGATCAGCTGATAATCTTCGCGCTTACTCTTCGATAGTCAGCCTTGGCGGATTGCCCCGATGAGTCGCTGTGCGAATGCCCTGTGCCCCTTCGTGCACTAGATCTTCGACATCGCCCTGCCGGTAGCTTTTGGCTTCACGGGCGCTGTCAAACGGGCCAAAGAAATAAACGCATCGGGGGGATTGTGTGTGTACCTTAACCCACCAGGGTCTGGGCGCGCTTGAGGAGAAAAATGGCAACACAACGACACCTGCAGCGTCAACAATACCCTCAGGCTAGCGGATTGCAGATGAGGAGTTTGTAAGATGTCGCCAGCACTTGCCAAAGCGTTATCGCGCTGGCCACCCCTTGGTTGAGGCCACCTAACAGCCCTCTCAGAGTCATCTACGACCAGAAATATCTTGCTCAAAGAACCCGGCTTCCAGAGGCTGTCATCATTTAGCAGCCCAGTCCTGATGCCGAAAGTGGTTTAGCCTCTAGCTAGGTATACCGAGCGGGCGCGGCAATGCCCATACCGCAGGGCTTTCGCGCTTAATTGATGACGCGCTCTCGGGCAAGCGTAACCTCCGCCGAGATTTTTTGATCGAAACCGGGTGCCTGGACACGCGATTGCTTGAACAACTTTGAGCCTTCGCGTCTCAGCAAAGTGGCTCCGCAGTCTTTGCCGAACTGGACTGGCAACTGTGATACTCGCTGATGCCGCCAATGAGTTTCCGAATAGTTTCGACAACAAAATAAATATTGCTTAATAAACTCTCAAGGATAAAAATACAGTCGGTTAATCTTTTTTTCAGGATCGTCATTCGATTTCAAGTTTTCGCCGCGATAGGATTTTGAATTCGCATGCAGAGTTATCCCTTTTGTGACATTAGCGATGGCTATTCAGCGCCCACTGATTCGTCTCGTTATGAATCGCGTCTGAACTTGATTGTTGATGAGTTGCCAGCCTGCGTTTCTTACATTGATGCCGATTTGCGCTATCGCTTTGTCAATACCACCTATGAAGCTTGGTTTCAATTAGATCGACAAACCATTGATGGTCAATACCTCTGGCAAGTGATTGGCAATGTCGCCTATCGCAAGGTCAAGCCCTATATTGACCAAGTCTTTAATGGTGAACAGGTGACTTATGAGGCCGTGCTGCCCTACGCCCAGGGGCGTCGTCATATTCGGGGCACGCTGATTCCTGATTTTGATCGTCATGATCGCGTGCAGGGCTATTACGCACTGATTGTTGACATTAGCACCGACAAGCAAGCTGAGACCGCCCTGCGGCGCAGCCAAGCGAACTTGGCGAAAGCCCAGGAACTAGCTCACATTGGCAGTTGGGAATTTGACTTGGTGACCCACACGCCCCTGTGCTCCGCTGAAATGTTGCGATTGTTTGGCCTAAATCCCGACGCCCCAGCGCCCGAACTATCCCATCTTGCCCAGTTCTTTTCGCCTGAAGATTGGACCCGAGTCAAGCAAACGTTGCAGTGGGCGATCGCCACGGGTGAACCCCAACCCCTAGCCGGACAAATTACACGTCCTACGGGGGAGCGCCGCTACCTAGAAGGCACCAGCGAGGCCATTAAAAACGCCCAGGGCGATGTCGTCAAGCTATTGGGCACCGTGATGGATGTGACCGATCGCCAGCAGCGGCAAGATCAGTTGAGCCTGCTGGAATCGGTAGTGCTGCACGCGAACGATGCCGTGTTGGTTACTGAGGCTGATCTGATTGAGCCACCGGGGCCGCGCATTGTCTATGTCAATCCAGCATTTACGGCAATGACTGGCTACACCCAGGCTGACATCGTGGGTCAAACACCGCGCAGTTTGCTAGGCCCATATACCGATCGCGCCAGCCTTGATCGCATTCGCGCCGCCTTGAAAACCCGTCAAAAAATTCGCGAAGAACTGATCAACTACCGTCAAGACGGCACTGAGTTTTGGGTGGAGCTAGAGTTAGTGCCGATTACCATCGCCAATGCTAGGGGCCAGCAGGTGCCCCATTTCGTCGCGATTCAGCGCGATGTCACCGCCCGCAAACGCACGGAGCAATTGCTGCAAGAACAGGCCGAACTCATTAACAATGCGACGGATGCCTTTCTCGTGCGGGAACAAG
>CALCPB010000332.1 GCA_937897665.1 uncultured Halomicronema sp.
ACCCTGATTTTGTCTGCGATCATCATCATATCCTACGGCCTATACTTCTTGCTCATCAACCGCATCCTTATCGAGATTCTCGCGACGCAGTTCATCGAAATCCACCGCATCTTTGTCCAAATTTTCGCGGCGCAGGGCATCAAAGCGAATCGTCTTGACTTGAAGCTCCGTGATAGCGTCTTTCTCTAGGTTCTCGCGACGGAGTTGGTCAAAGCTAGCAGCATCTTTCTCTAAGTTCTCTTGACGCAGTTCATCAAAATCGACGGCGGCATAGCTAGCGGGCGCGATGGCGAGGGTAACAGCGGTCAAAGCAGTCAGAGCGAGGGCAATGCGTTTCATGGTGTGTGAACTCCTTAAAGGGGATTAGTTGTTTCATCAGCTTGATTTCCATAGTGCGGCCCGCCCCTGAGCCCTACCTGACCGCCAAATAAGCCTGACTTAATTGCTGCCTGAGAAAACTGAGTCTTGACCTCAATAAACCTGACCCCCAGTGCGTGCGATCACCAGCTCTTCAAACTGCCAAAAAAAAACCTGCAACCCCTGTTTGGGCTACCCCCTCCCCTCAAAAATCCAATAAAAAAACCTCCTGACCATTGGTCAGGAGGAAGACTCGCTGTCGTTGTTCTGTTTCAGGAAAGAAGTTGAGAAATGACTTAGCGGCGATAACGAACGCCGCGATAGATCAGTTCAGTTGCAGGCTGCTGTCGGTGACTGAGGCTGAACTGCTTTTTGGCCGACTGCTTGCCGAGAACAGTATCCGTTTCAGCCGTTTTGGTAGCTTCAACCACGGGGGTAGAGGTTTCGTAAGATTGACCGCGAAAAGAGAGTTGCATGGTGCGTGACTCCAGGAAGATTAAGGGGGTTAAGCAAAGGAACTTGGGACTCAGAAAGAACGGCTTAGACCGCAGAGCGATCAGGCAAGACCCACAAAACAGCGGGACAGATTACCGCCGTTGACACAGAGATCGTCAGGCAAATCCATAGACCTTGCAGTTGTTCGGGTGTCATGGGAGTTCTCCTTAGGGGCGAGGGGGGTGCGTTGTGTGGAGTGGACTGTTAGGCAAGCAGGGTGGGTGTGCAAGCCGTTAGCGGCTGTAGCGCACGCCCCGGTAGACGAGTTCTGGAGAGGCTTGGCGATAGTTCGTTGCCGGCTGCTTAAGGGCATAGCTTTTGCCGAGGAAGAGGCCGCTTTGCTCAGTTTCAACGGTGGGCACACCCGCCACGAGGGAAGCAAAGGAAATGCCGCGATAGGTGAGTTTCATGGGGGCAGGGCTCTGTGTGTGTTTGCTGTTAATAGAAACAGCCCTTACCGATAGTTTCGCGGTCGCAAATGTGTGCGCTTCACCGCATCAGCCATAGATTTAAATCACGCCTTCCTTGTGATGCCGTCATGCGGCTGACGCCCGCCGGGGCAACGTGACGGATGCCATGTTCTGACTGGCTAGGCAGCGGGCACTGCGGGCACTGTTGATGCTCGACACCGTGACAAAGCTGCCTTGGCTTTTAGAGTTCCCTGCCGTGCCGACAGGGCATCGGCTATCTGATCGCTGAGAATGGGGATAACTGTTCACCCTCATCGACGAAAACTGCCATGGGCATGCCGTGCGAAGTCAATACAATTCTCAAGCTCAAACCCTCGCAGGGCTACCCAGCGCGGCTAGAGATCGGCGATCGCCACCAAATCGACAAAGACGGCTACCGCATCTTTCCGCTCGATGTGCCGCTGTGCCTGGTGGATGAGCACTGGCTGGCCCACGCCGATATCGTGATCGAAAAGCTCACCTGGGAACACCAGACTACTCACCTGCAGTTCAGAGTGGCGCGCCGTTATCCCGTTCCTTTTGCGACAAAATGAGACTGACTGGCTCGGATGCAACTGTGAACCGACATTGGATCCGGCAGCCCTAAAACAGATGTTCCATTCCCGTAGACGATCCGCTACGGTAAGGAATACTTAATCGTTCACAGCGGAGCGGCTGATGGTTCAGAATCTCGATTTTCAGGGCTATAGCGATCGCCTACCGCCCCAAAACGTGGATGCTGAAGAGGCCATCCTGGGCGGGTTGCTGCTTGATCCAGAGGCGATCGGGCGCGTGATGGAAATTTTGAACCCTGACGCTTTCTACATCAGCGCTCACAAAACGATTTACCGCGCCGCCACTGAACTGCATGCCAAGGGATTGCCCACTGACCTGATGACGGTCACCGCCTGGCTCAAAGATCGAGAGGTGCTGGAAAAGATTGGTGGCCAAAGCCGCATTGCCCAACTGGTCGACCGTACCCTCAGCGCTGCCAACATCGACCAGTACGCCACCCTGGTGATGGAAAAGTTTGTGCGACGGCGACTGATTCAAATCGGCGGCGAAATTTCGCAACTCGGGTTTGAGGCCGAACAGCCCTTAGAACTCTCTTTAGATGAGGCTGAGCAAAAGCTCTTTGCCATTACCCAAGAGCGCCCGCAGCAGGCCCTGACTTCAACTGCCGACATCCTGATCGAAACCTTTGCCGAGATTGAAGAGCGGGCTGAGGGCATCGTGCTACCGGGGATTCCCTGCGGCTTCTACGACTTAGATGCCATGACCCAGGGCTTTCAGCGGTCTGATCTGATTATTGCGGCGGGTAGACCGTCAATGGGCAAATGCTTAAGCGCCGATGCTGAAATTTTGCTGGCGGACGGCAGTTTCCAAACAATTAGTGAGATTTATCAGGCCCAAACTGCCCAATTGCTAACGCTGGGAACTAATTGGCAGTTTCACCAAACTCAACCTAGCGCCTATGTCGATGACGGCATCAAGCCCGTCTACCAAGTTAAAACGAGTACCGGTCGCGTGATTGAAACGACCCTGAGTCATCCCTATCTCACGCTATCGGGCTGGCGATCTCTGGGCGATCTGCAGGTCGGCGATAAAATTGCGGTTCCCCGGCAGCTCCCAGTATTTGGCACCGAAACGCTCCCAATTCACCAAGTTAAGTTACTGGCTTACCTGATGGGTGACGGCTGCTTAACGCAAACGGCTCCCCAATTCACTAATGAGAATCCTCAGCTGCAGACAGATTTTATCGAAGCCGCGTTGAAGTTTCCTGGGGTCAAGATCCGTGAGGAGAATTCTCACGGTCAACGCACTTCTACCTTTCATGTCACGGCTGACAACGCTGAGGTGCAACAGCAGCGGCAGCACTTTGGCACCGCCCTGCGCCAACATCTGACAGCCTCTCAGAGATCGGCTCGCTGGTTAGCGCAGCAGCTAAACGTTAGTCCAGGGCTGGTGACCTTGTGGCAGCAAGGAGCCTGTGCGCCGTATCCCGACACCTTTACACAGCTGTGTCAGGTGCTGCAGGTGCCGCCCGAGCAGTTGGCCCCCCAGGGACTCGCCACCATTCGTTGGATGAGTCAAAACACCTTGACCCTGTGGCTGCAGGAGGTCGGGCTGTGGGGCAAATCGGCTCACACCAAAACGATTCCGGCCCGAGTCTTCCAGCTAGAGCAATCCCAGCTTGCTCTCTTTCTCAATCGCCTCTTTGCGACTGATGGCTGGGCCACAGTGCTCGCCAGTGGTCAGGTGCAGCTAGGGTTTGCGAGCGTCAGCG
>CALCPB010000333.1 GCA_937897665.1 uncultured Halomicronema sp.
ACTCTGTTCGTCAAAGGCTGCCGACAGTTCATTTAGGGGCAGTTGAGCGGTAGTCTCGACGCCAGCACTATCTTGCACCTGGAACGACAAGATCTCGTTCTGCACTTTTAAGACAAAGGGCGCGGCGCCATCCGCTGAGGAGGCGTCCAGCAGCACCTGTTCGACTCGCCGCGAGAACTGTAGCCACAGCTCGATGGTGCCGCTGTTGCGAATGGTGTAAGTAGACAGGTCGATGTAATCTGGCACATACTCATCAGACTGATTGATGTTGAGCCCTTGCGATTGGCGGTTGAGCGGCGGTGGCGCAGCCACTGTCAACCATTGGTCATGAATGTCTTGATCAGCCGGTAGTTCCAATGTGAGGGCCAGCGCCGTGGTGCGATCGCGCAGGTTGAGGCGATGATCGGCATCAAACACCCAATCAGCCGTCAGGTGCTCTGCTGGCGTGGTGAGGCGCTGGTTCCAATTGGCGGCGATCGCCGCGTCCGTGCGGCTCACCGACCAGCAACGAATCTCGCTGATCGCTCCCGAGAAATAGGCTGAAGAGCTGCCCTCCTGATCGTGCCGCCCTAAATAGAGCAGCGCCTCGGCCTCAATGCCGGCTGCCGTCAGGGTGGCGGTTGGCTGGCCGTCTAAAAATAGCGTGTGGGTTTGCGCGGCGCGATCGCAGCGCCAGGCCAGGTGATGCCACTCCTCGGGCTCTAGAAAAGCGGGAGAAATGAGTTCATGGCCCTCCCAGGCAGCTTTGAGCTGTCCTTGGTCAGTCAGGCTGAGGGCGAAGTCGGGGCGATCACTGCCCACAAGCGGTGACGCTGACGCCAAATCGGTCACCCGCACCCAAAATTCCAGGGTAAAGCTGCGGCCCACCAACCCCAACTCGCTGGCGTAAGGCAAATAGCAGAACTGATTGTCTCCATTTAGCGTGAGTACTGTATCGGGAAAAACAGGCAGGTTGTTGACCAGTTGCCACTTGGGGGCGATGAGGTCTGGGCCCACGTCCAAAGTGGCGGCATGCGCCTGAGGCGACTGATCGGGCACCAGCAGCGGCGGCTCCTCTGCATAGGCGGGGCCTTGATGATCGCTGACATCACGACCATAGTTTTCCGTCATCGGTAGGTAGGCGATCAGGTGCTCCGTGGTGGCAGGGGGAACCTGCGGCGGCAGGCGATCTCCCGCCAGATTGGCAACCTCTGAACCGGGCAAAGCAATATCCCAAAGGCGCAGGTCGGTAATCTGGCCGCTGAACGGATGGGTGCCGGTAGCCTCACCATCATGGAAACGGGCAAAGCCCCCGGCGGGCAGTCCCCCAATGAAGGCTGGCCCGACTTGATCGAGCCGGAAGGTACCCGCCGGGCCGGATAACGTCATCGGCTCAACTTGAGCACCATCTACATAGAGGCGATATGCGATGCCATCGCGCTGAGTTTCATCGTAGGTAAAGGTGGCGTGGTGCCACTGCCCCGGTGCTAGAATCCTGGACTCAAAAGCGTAGTGACCCACTAGCGGTTGACCGTTGAACCCAGTGCACCAGGCATCGGCATACAGCTT
>CALCPB010000334.1 GCA_937897665.1 uncultured Halomicronema sp.
GGAGTCTCTCGCCAGGCCGGTGTGGCTTCGGGCGTCGGAAACTTGAGGGGAACAATGACGTGACCAATTTGCGGGTAACGGCCACCGGGACCATAGGTCAGATAATGCACCCGCACCCAGAGGGCCTTGAGCGATCGCAAGTCAGGGCCAGTAATTTCCACCTTGACTTTGAACTGGGTGCGTTTTCGTAGTTTGACAATATAGGCAAACCAATAGCCATCGGGGCGCGGCTCCGCGTCAGGATGAGCGGTGGTGATCGTAACCTGCACCTGAATGCCGTCCAGGGAACCTCGGGACAGCAGAGTCGTCTCAGCGGTCAGTTCTGGCACCATAATTTCAGACGCTGGGGTGCGATTGATCAGTTCTGGCGTACCCACAATCTGGTAGCGATCGACCTCAAACTGCTCAATATTCCACTGCCCAGCGGCAAAGGCTAAGCGGTTACCCGCGCGCTGACGATATTGCCATTCCAGCCCCGCCCAACCCAATAGCCCCAATAAGGCGATCGCTCCTAGCAACCAAACGAGCATCATCACTGCCACCGTTCTCCGAAGATATCCACGGCAATCCGGTCGTAACTGACTGGATTGCTCGTCTAAAGGGTCAGTCTATAAGAACTTTGTCCCCCTGCTCGCAGCCAATCGGTGGGCTCGCCTCAATTGGTCGCAGCGGCAGGCGACGCCAGGTCTTCACGGAAAACGAAATCGCGCTACCTTGGCATCAAGCAGTAACCCATCCACACGCCGTCGTGAAAATAGCAGCACAAGTCACTACATCGGCAGACGTTCAGGCGTACGGTGAATATCGTCAGCTCAATCCCCAGAACAGTCAGACAGATCCCCAGAAAACTTTACAAAAGCTGAGAAGTGGGGCACGATTCCAATAAGAAATGTTGCAGCCTCCTGACTACGGCGGATTGAAAGCGACTGAAAAACGCAGTTTGAGGTTTATCCAGACATGACTCGGTTGATGCGCATAGAAAAGTGGTGCCTTTGGGGCCACGTGCTCTCGATGGCCTTTGGGCTGGCAGGGCTGTTGTGGGTCATGCCCCACCCTGAAATTTTGGCGTATTTGCCTGCAGGTTCCACGCTGTATCGCTGGAGTATGGCAGGCGGTGGCGTGGTCTATATTGTCTTGGGCACGATCGCCGTGGCGCTCTACACTCGGCGAGTTTATGGCTGGAAAACGCTGCTGTCGTTCTTGCTGCCGGCGATTGCCATCTCGTTATCGAGTGAATTGTCGGGCACTAGCACTGGGTTTCCCTTTGGCGACTATAGCTACCTCAACGGCTTAGGCTACAAAATCGCGGGTCTCGTTCCTTTCACAATTCCCCTCTCTTGGTTTTATCTAGGCATTTCGTCCTACCTGTTGGCGCGGGGCGGCCTGATGGCCATGCGCACTTCCTGGTGGCGGCAGGTGGCGGCGATCGCCGTCGGGGCTTTGCTCCTGATGTCGTGGGATTTTGTCTTAGATCCAGCCATGAGTCAGACAGCGATGCCCTTTTGGTACTGGCATCAGCCTGGCGCGTTCTTTGGCATGCCCTATGAAAACTTCGCCGGTTGGTTTTGCACGGGCGCGGTCTTTATGACGGTGGCGGCCGTGCTGTGGCGACAGAATGAGCGTCTGATGGGGTTGACGAAGCAGCAGCTCGTGTTGCCGTTGATTATGTATTTGACCAACTTTGCCTTTGCCATGTTTATGAGCCTGGGTGGCGGTATCTATGTGCCCATTTTGTTGGGCCTAGTTGTTGGGGTTCTGCCGGCGGTGGTCTGTTGGCTGTTGGCCTCTGATGATCGACCCGTGATCGATCTAAATACTGAGCCACAGCCCGATTTACCGGTGCTCGAAATGACCGCGACACCGGCGACGGCCTCCAAATAGAAAGTTTCCCCAGAGTTCTTTTGCATGTTCTTGATCGATTTGTCGGGGTGGCTGAGTAGTGCGATCGCGCTGCTCCTACTGACGCTACAGCTCCCCGCCGTTATGGTGCTGTTGTCACGCCTACTCAAAGGTCCGACGCGCCGTCCCCCGTTGCAACCTCGCCTCGCCACCCCCGAACAGCAGGGAGCCGTGACTGTAGTCGTGCCCACTTTGAATGAAGTGGCACGACTCGGCCCTTGTCTTGATGGGTTATCTCAGCAGACCGAAGAAGTGCGAGAAATCTTGATCGTTGATAGCCATTCTCAAGATGGCACGCGCGATTTGGTTAAGGCTGCTCAAGCCCATGAATCTCGCCTGCGCTTAATGACGGATGAGCCGCTACCGCCCGCCTGGGTGGGTCGTCCTTGGGCGCTGCATCACGGCTATTTACAGAGTTCTGCTGAGAGCGAGTGGATTTTGGGCCTCGACGCCGATACGCAGCCGCAACCCGGCTTGGTGTCAGCCCTGATGGCCGCCGCCGTCGCCGAAAATTATGACCTCGTCTCCCTATCGCCCCGGTTTATTTTGAAAAGTCCGGGGGAAATTTGGCTGCAGCCCGCCTTACTGATAACCCTGGTCTATCGTTTTGGCCCAACGGGCGCGTCTGAGAGTGGGGCCGAGCGGGTGATGGCCAACGGCCAATGTTTTCTCTGTCGGCGGCAACTGCTCGATCGCCTGGGCGGCTATACGGTGGCGCGGCTGTCATTTTGTGATGATGTGACGCTGGCTCGCCATGCCGCTCAGACTGGAGCCAAAGTCGGATTTTGGGACGGCTCTCAACTCCTGAAAGTGCGCATGTATGAAGGGTTGTCAGAAACTTGGCAAGAATGGGGGCGATCGCTGGATCTCAAAGATGCTTCTTCCACTGGTCAGATCTGGGGCGATCTATGGTTTTTAACTTGCGTGCAGGCGCTGCCATGGCTGGCTCTGCCGATTTTGTTCGCGGGCTTAGCCGCCGACCAGCCCACCCTGCCCGTACAGCTGAGCCTAGGCCTCAATGTCAGTCTGATTGCGGCCCGCGTCGCGCTGCAGTGGGCCATTCTGCCATCCTATGACCTGAGTCAGGCCAAGCGTCGTTGGGTGTTTTGGCTATCGCCACTGGCTGACCCCCTAGCAGTCTGCCGGATTTGGCTGTCTTCGCTGCGCACCCCCAAATCTTGGCGAGGCCGTCAGTATGACTTAGAGGGTGCGGTAGCGGAATGATCGCGGGGTCGTATTCCACAAGTTTGACAGTACTGGCCCAAATCAAGCGGTGGGAGCATCAAAGGAAGTGTAGAAAGTAGGGAGGCGATCGCCTTGATGCTGACACACCAACAGTCTCACTCGACCACTGCCGGGCATCCAAGGCCACCCAATCGCGCTTAGATCATTCGGCCAAAAGTGTGTTTCGGGTCTGATAGCTTGATATCCTAATCGCACGGCTTCACCCCAATAGCGGGAACCTTTGCCGCTAAACAGTCATCATCGGTTTTTGGTGGCTGCATTCCTGAGCTAAGGACAACTCAAGATGGCGGGTGTACCCAAGCCCCTAAAAACATCTCTAAAATCCAGCGGCATGGGGTTCCAACGTCAACTTGCCCGCTGGCAAAAGCGCCTACCAGTGGATGCTGCTCACTGGGCGCAACTGGCGTTGCTCAAAACCCTGGTGCAGCGACACCTGTCAGCTCGCTACAAAGGTTCAATCTTGGGCAACCTGTGGCCCCTGATGCACCAAATTGCCCTGCTACTGATCTACACCTACGTCTTTTCAATTGTGTTGGGCGTTAAGCTCAATCTCAATGGCTCACCTACCGACAATTCTTTTACCTTTGGGCTCTGGCTATTTGCCGGATTGATCCCCTGGCTCGCTTTTAACAACGGCCTGATGCAGGCATCCACAGCGGTCATTAGCCAGCCAAACTTAGTCAAAAAGGTGGTGTTTCCCCTTAGTTTGTTGCCACTCGTCCCCGTCCTCGCCAGCTTTTTAGAAAGCACCTTGGGCATGATGGTGCTGATAGTGTTTGTGGCGATTTTTCATCAGGCGTTGCATCCCACACTGCTGCTGCTACCTTTGGTGTGGCTACCCCAGCTGCTCTTGACCGCCGGGTTAGGCTTCGGTGCCGCAGGATTGACAGTCTTTATTCGCGACATTCCCCAAACGCTGACGGTGGCCTTGAACCTGTGGTTTTACGCAACGCCGCTGATCTATCCCGTCACGATGATTCCGCAACCCTTGCAAAGCTGGATTTTTTGGCTGAATCCCTTAGCGGCAATTGGGGAAATGTATCGCGACGTCATCTTGATTGGTGATGTCACCCACTGGGGCGAATGGGCCGTTGCCACGCTCATTGCTGCCGGCGTATTTATCAGTGGGAGCTGGTGCTATCACAAGTTGAAGCTGGCGTTTGCCGATGTGTTGTAAGTCTGATGCTCCATCCTCTCCGGAGGCTCAATTCACTACTGCGAGATCACGCCCCCATGCCGCTATGCCGTCATGCTGCCTTACATCAATCCACATCGCCCACCAGGCTCCGCTGGCTGGCGATCGCGACCCTGGCTGGAGTCGTCTTTGATGTCTAACGAACCGGCCATTTCGCTCAGCCAGATTTCTAAGGTCTACAAGCGTTACCATCGTCCGGTCGATCGCCTGCGAGAGGTTTTGCTGCCAGGCAAACCTCGAGCCGAAGAGTTTTGGGCACTGCGCAACATTAGTTTAGAGATTCCTCAAGGTGACACCGTCGGCATTGTTGGCCGCAACGGCTCCGGCAAAAGCACACTGCTGCAGATTATTGCCGGTACCCTGCAGGCGACCTCAGGTCAGCTACAGGTTCACGGTCGCGTGTCCGCTCTGCTGGAGCTGGGCAGCGGCTTTAATCCCGAATTTACGGGGCGACAAAACACCTTTTTTAACGGACGGATTTTGGGCCTCTCGCAAGCCGAAATCGCCGCCAAATTTGATGACATTGCGGCATTTGCCGACATCGGTAGCTTTATGGATCAGCCGGTGCGCACTTACTCTAGCGGCATGTTTGTGCGGCTGGCGTTTGCCGTGGCAATCAATGCTGAGCCTGACATTCTCATTGTGGATGAGGCCCTCTCGGTCGGCGATGAAGCCTTTCAGCGTAAATGTTTTGCCCGCATCTATGAAATGCAGGCCAAAGGCGCGACCGTGCTCTTTGTCTCTCATTCCGCTGGCTCTATTGTCGAGCTGTGCGACCATGCCGTTTTAATTGATGCGGGCGAAGTGGTTTTAAAGGGCCTGCCAAAGACTGTGATCGCCAACTATCAAAAATTTATTTATGCCCCGGCTGATCAGCGCGATGAGTTGCGCCGCGCCTTTCAGGCCGAACCCGAAAACTCTTCTGCTTTGGCCTCAGGGCAGGCCGCTGAAGCGGCGATCGCCACCCCGGCCCACCGTCCAGCGGAAATCGCCACTGCTGATGCTCGGCAATCGCTCTACGACCCCTACCTGCTACCGCAACATAGCGTGCAATATCAGTCGCGCGGTGCCCGCATTAAAAGCCCTGAAATTAAAACCGTTGACGGTCAGCCCGCCAACCTTTTATTGCGCAACGAAACCTACGTCTACAGCTATAAGGCCTATTTCGTAGACGCCGCCTGGCAGGTACAGTTTGGCATGAAGATCAAAACGCTCACGGTCTTTGAACTGGGAGGGGCCGTTTCGCTTGGGAGGCGACAGCGGCGTGACCTGGTGGCAGCAGGCAGTTTAATCGACGTTGAATTTGAATTTTCCTGTGCCCTGCTGCCGGGCACGTACTTTCTGAATGCGGGAGTCAGAGGTGACGTTAATGGCGAAGATGTATATTTGGACAGGGCGATCGACGCCGTCATGTTTAAGGTGCAGCCCGAGGTGGAGTTGAAGGCAACCGGAACGGTAGACTTTCAGGCTGTTGCCCGCGTTGTGACCACTTCAGCAGTGGTTTGAGCGGTTTTCAACCCCGATTAATCGATATTTTTTAGGTCATGCGACAGCAAGATAAGACGACCCATCAGCCAGTCATCATCGCTGGGATGCATCGTTCGGGCACGTCATTGACAGCGGCAATTCTGAAAAAAGCCGGTGTCAACGTCGGCAATGAGCTATTGGGGGCAAACACGGGCAATCCCCAGGGCCATTTTGAAGACAAAGATTTTTTGTCTCTGCATCAAGAAATCCTCATCTCTCAAGGCCTGAGTGCCGAAGGCTGGACGACTCTCGGCAACGTTGACGTCCCCCAGCAGTTTTGGGCTCAGGCGATGGCGTTGTGCGATCGCCGCACCCATGAGTTCGACCTCTGGGGCTGGAAAGAGCCTAGAACTACCCTATTTTTAGAGTTTTGGGCCGGTTTGCTGCCAGATGCGCAGTTTGTCTTTCCCTACCGGGTGCCTTGGGAAGTGATCGATTCACTGTTTGTCAGAGGCGATCCAGCTTTCCCCCACAATCCCCACTTTGCCGCCGAGGTGTGGATCGCCTACAACCAAGCCATCCTAAACTTTTGCCAGCGTCATCCTAACCAAACATTTTTGTTCAATTGCGATGTCTTGAAAACCGACGAACACCAGTGGCTTAACTGTGTCGCTGAAAAGTTCCAGCGCCCTCTAGCGACTCCAACGGAAACAGTTTTTCAAGCGGGTGTGATGCATGCCCAGGTCAGTAACACCCACCGTCCCGCACTGCTTGCACGGCACTGTCCCCAAGCATTAGAGGTTTATCAAGCGTTAGAGACCCAAGCTGAGCTACCGTCGCAGTCGCCGCCGCTCGATATCACCGTCCTCACCGCTGCGGCCGATCACCCAGACTGGGTGCTGCAAGATTGGTTCACCGCAAGTCACGCGCAGGGTATTGCCGCCAAGATGGAACCGATGCAGGTGGAGTTGCAGAAAATCCACGCGGAACTCCACAAAGCTCAAATTGAGTTGCAGCAGACCCAGGCGCAGCTGATGCAGGCCCAAACTCAAGCCGATCATTGGCAAGCCACGACACGAGCGATGGCAGCAAATCGGTTGTGGCAGTTACGCAATGCTTGGGTGGGCGTCTAGGGGGAGTTGGGGTTGAGTAAAGGATTTTTTGCG
>CALCPB010000335.1 GCA_937897665.1 uncultured Halomicronema sp.
GCCATCCCTAAAGCGGCTTGCCCTGCTTGGGTTGCTAGCTTAGTCAGTGAGCCGTCTTCAGGCAGGAGGCACCGCTGCTGAATACCCGTACGCGTCCGAATCCACTCGTCGGATGTATCAACTACCTGACCGAGTTCCTGATTGGTGAGCGTAACAGATGGCTTAGCAGAGCCGCTACCGACTAAGGAAATACCCGCTTGGAGCTGCTTTACCATCACTTTCCGTCCACTGTAGGCATTGCCACCCGCTGATACTGGGCCTGAATGCGTTCCAATACCTGATGATCGACCGCTTCTTTGGCCAGTCGAATCGCATTAAAGACCGAAGGGGCTTGGGAACTGCCGTGACTAATCACAGAAATGCCCGCCACCCCCAACAGCAAGGCACCGCCATGCTCAGCGTGGTCTACTCGCTGATTGCCCCGTCGCAAATTATTCTTCAGCACGAGAGTTCCCACCTTGCCCCGCATCCCCTGGGGGAGCTCCTCACGCAGGATTTGCAAGACGGCTTCTCCCACGGCTTCTGCAAATTTGAGCAGCACATTACCGACGAAACCATCGCAAACGACTACATCAAACTGGCCGGATAGCACATCCCGGCCTTCGGCGTTGCCCACAAAGGGAACAACCGCATGATCGCTCAACAACTGGTGGGCACTCACCGATAGGTCATTTCCCTTACTGGGCTCCTCGCCAATATTGAGCAGACCCACTTTCGGATCATCAACACCCAACACATAGCGGGAGTAGATGGTGCCCATGACTGCAAACTGCTCTAAAAACTTGGGACGGCAGTCAACATTAGCGCCGACATCCAAGATCAAAACTGATTTACCTGCAATTACCGTTGGGAAAACCGCACCAATGGCCGGGCGATCAATGCCCTTGAGCCTGCCTAATCGCAGCAGAGCTGCAGCCATGGCTGCTCCCGAATGTCCCGCAGAGACCACTGCATCAGCGCGCTTTTTCTTAACCATATCCATCGACACGTTGATGGAGGCTTTAGGCTTGCGACGCAATGCACTGAGGGGCTCCTCATGCATCTCAATGGTGCCTTCAGCAGGCACGAGTTCTAAGGTTTTTAAACCATCGATGTTTGATGTAGAGGCCCGGATTTGGTCTGGGTCACCCACCAGCAAGATATCGACATCTAGCTCCGCCTTCGCTCTAACGGCACCAGCTACAATCTCGGCAGGCGCATGATCGCCGCCCATCGCATCAACGGCGATTCGTGCCCGAGTCGCTACCATAGACTGAATTCTGTAAAAACTTAGAAAATTTTAGCAGACTACTCTTCCCCTGGTTCCACAATCCGCTGGAACAGGTAGCCTGTACCCCTCGCTGTGAGAATCAGTTCAGGATTGCTGGGATCGGCTTCTAGCTTGGCCCGTAGCCGTGAGATATGTACATCAACCACGCGGGTATCG
>CALCPB010000336.1 GCA_937897665.1 uncultured Halomicronema sp.
GATGCTCCAAACCGGAGTCAACGCAGCGGGCGATGCCTTTGTCTACGTGATCTATCCGACGATCAATCTGGCGACACAGCTAGTTGGCAACACCGTCGCCCCGATCGCTGATATCCCCTTCATCAAATATGCAACCGCAGTGCCGGGGTTGAGTTGGTTCCTGGCAGCGGTGGGGCAGGTCAATGCTGACAAGGTGCGTAAAGAGGTTGCTAACCTACGGGCTGAGCACCCGTTAGACACTGATGAACAATTGGTGCAGCGAGTGATTAGCCAAACGACCTGGCGCGCTGCACAAGTCGGCTTGCTGACCAATATCATTCCGCCAGTGGCCGCACTGTTGTTTGCGATCGATTTAGGTGCGATCGCGGCCCTACAAGCAGAAATGATCTATAAAATTGCGGCGATTTACGGCTTTTCGACAGAAGACGCCGCCCGACGTGGTGAAGTTTTGGCGATTTGGGCGGTGTTCACTGGCAGTTCTGGCACGCTCAAATCTGGCCTGAGCTTTTTAGAAATTTTGCCGGGAGTGGGTACGGCCATCGGTGTTTCCTCGGATGCGGCACTAATTTACACCGTCGGCTTTTTGGCCAGTCGCTACTACACAGTCAAGCTGACTCGTGAACCGATGCCCTAGGGCGCATTCTCCATTAATCCCAGAAATCTTTGGGGGCAAGCACAACCGCGCCCGCACCGATTCAACAAGCTAGGGGCTGTCGTTCCTAGGGTGAAAGGATTTGGCCGCTAAATAATGAGGATAGGCCCTAGCACCCGCAACAGTCGGGTGGCGCTCCTGAAAAGAGTCTCAGGATTGCTGTTAGCGGTCTCATTCTGCCGCTGTGGACTCTTGTGGGTGGCCTGGTTGCGATCGCGCGCTTCATCAGCTCTGCCTGAGTAAACTTGATGACGGCAGGCCCATTGCGGCCAGAGCCCCCCGTCCCGACTGGCCACTCCAACTCTGGATTTGGATTTGAATGCAATCAACGATGAAATTTTGCCCCTCTAAGGGACAGCCCGGAGGGAATTTCAGGAAAACCGTCCCATTTTAGAAAGTTGTCATAAAATTACGGTCGTGCTAGTGCGCTTTCCCACGTTTGAAAGGGCCGGTCTGTCACTTCAAGAAAATTCTCTGCGAGTATTAAGTAGGCGGTTGAAGATGAAGAGCAAGAAAATGCAGTCCTCCATTGGTTCTCTCGGTAAAGTTGCCTCTGGCTTAACACTGGCATCAACCTTTTTACTGAGTTCAATCGTCGGTTTAAGTGGGGCTTTCGCTGCTAACGAAGGGCTCGTTCTGCGGGAGACCGGGACTTCTGTGCTGTAAAATGCCGATGGTCTGCTGGCTCAAACTGCCCCCGATGCTACGATTCTCAATTTCGGTACGGCTGATTATTCAGTCCGGGTCTTCAGGGAAGGCGGTGCCCTCAAGATGAACGTTTTTGACGCGTCTCAAGATCTGCTGCGGGTCAACGCATTGCCGACTACCTTTACGATCCGCAATGGTCGAGGTGCCTACATCACTACCGGCGATTACAGTGGCCGCCAAGCCACCTATGTCGCCGAAGTGTTTCCCAACCGCACGGCCGCGCTACAAATTGTGGATGGGTCTAACACCGTCATTGCCAGTCAACCCTCTGGCAACGTCGCTGTTTTTGCTGTACCTGAATCAGACCTGGCCCAAGTGCGGCAAGACACCGTGCTCAACTTTGAGACGTCGAGCTATGCCGTGCGGGTGTTTCAGCGAGACGGCCAGCGCTTTATGAACGTCTTTAATAAGTTCACCGGACAACAAGATTTGAATGGTACGGCGGCAAGTGTCGCAGAGCCGATGTTTCCCTACGAAAATGCCGTCAGCTATGTGGCTTCTGGCCAGAGCAACGGTCAACCGGTGGAATACTTTGCGCGCATTGAGAGTTCCGGGCGCACGTTCTTAGAAATCTTTAACGTCAACGGACAGCGACTGTTTCAAGAGCCGGGAGTCGGCGAAGTGGTGGTCAACATTCCCGAGCAAGATTTGCCCACCGGCGTAGAAAGCATTGACCGGGTTGACGATGCCTATGTTGCCGCCGTATTCGGTGATGACAACACCCTCAATGAAGTCAGGCAGCTTTTTCCGGAAGCGTTTATGGATAGCTCACGCCAAGGAGACTTTATTAATGCTGGGGCCTATGCGAGCCAGGATGAAGCGACCCTGCGGGTACTCGAATTGCGCGCGCGCGGATTTCAAAATGCTCGGGTCGTTTTCCGCGATGTGCGATATCGCTAAGTAGCTCTCCTCATGGGAGTAGCTGAGCAGGCTCTATGGGGAAGGCGGCGGGCCGACGGCTAATCAGTCGCCCGGCAATAATCGGGCAGTCGCTGCCGCCAAATGGCATCGGCAACCTTGCAGACTTCTACCATGGCTTGACCGTCGTGTACTCGGAGAATGTCGGCCCCACCCGCGATCGCCGCACAACAGGCTGCCGCCGTGCCCCAACCCCGTGCTTGGGGATCAGGTTGATTGAGCAGCCAGCCGATAAAGCTTTTACGCGATGGGCCAACCAGGATAGGGCAGTGCAGCCCTCGCAATTGGGGAATTTCTCGCAGAATTTCGAGGTTTTGCGGATAGCGTTTGGCAAATCCAATGCCCGGATCGATCGCGATTTGACTGTGACTGAGGCCAGCAGCTTGAGCCGTTTTGACCTGGCGTTCTAAAAAGCTGGCAATCTCACCCATGAGATCGCTGTAATGAGTGTTTTGCTGCATCGTCTTGGGGGTGCCGCGCAGGTGCATCAAAATAATGGGTACGCCTAGATCCGCCACAGTAGAAAACATCGCGGCGTCAAACGTGCCGCCGGAAATATCGTTGACAATATCGGCTCCGGCTCGCACTGCCGCTCGGGCGACTTCTGATTGAGTCGTATCGACCGAGATGACCGCCTGCGCTAATTTACGATCAGCACTCTGGCGAATCGCTTCGATTACAGGCACCACCCGCCGCCGCTCGGCCTCAATCGGAATTTGTTCTGCCCCAGGACGACTAGACTGACCGCCGATATCGAGCAGATCTACACCGGCTGCCAGCAGCTGTTGCGCTTGAGTGATCGCGGCCTCGACCGTGTTGAACAGGCCGCCGTCGCTAAAGCTGTCAGGAGTGACATTGAGCACCCCCATGACATAGGTGCGATCGCCCCAACGAAAGAGGTGATCGCGCAAAACCCAAGGAGTAAGGGATGCGATCGTCATGGTCAAGCCTTTCAGGAAGATACCAAGAGCTAGCTTGCCATAGCGCCTAACCCAGCGATAAAAATCTAGCCGAACTTTTTCGGCAATGACTGCTGGGGCCGGTCATCCACTCAGCACCGTTACCGATGAAACAGGCTGTCAAACCCGTATAAGGACTTCAGCGAGGACAGTGAACGATGACTGGATGAGTCGTTTGCCCAGTTATGGATGATCGCTGGGGTCGGAAAATCCATAACCTGCTATACACCGGCTTCAGAGCGTTTCATAGAGAAGCTGGAAGCGGCCTCAATCAGTCGTGAGATGCAGAGATCGCGTAAACAACCGACGTCTGAAGGCGTCTAGCCTAGGAGCCAACTTGGGTGATTCTTGAACGTAGCGATCACATTCCTTAAGCCGCGCTAGCAGCTTATACATGTGAGTATCGTTGGCGGCCAGTGCCGCTGGGAGACAGTCAACTTTTTGTTTACAGGTAGTACAAAGCATGTGGGTTAAACCTCTGCCTGTGGCCTCGGTGTACGGGAATCCTGAGTGAAGCGTCGGTCTATATCAATACAAGCCGAAGTTATCGTTTCCCGAAGGTTAGGAAAGTCAATAGTGAACATATGCGTCGGTCAATGGAAAATCCACTGCCATCGACAGAATGCCCCACCTAATCAAAGATCAATCAGCAACGGGAAGGGCGATCGCTGGGGACGCATTTGTAGATTACACCCTCTATATAGTGACGAATTAAAAATATAAGTGCCCCCGATTTGTGTGAAGAAAATTCAAAGAATGACTGTGCTCTATTTGATCCCCATGAACTGTACGTTTTCTTGCAGAACTGGGCTCTTGCCTGACCCTTCAAAGCAGAACATGCCAACATAGAAGTGTGGCAAATGAGTCTACAGATCGGCGAAAATCTATACTTTTCTGAAGCTAAAGCAAGTAATTGAAATGTAGATTACGGCAATTGTAGTTTTGGTCACAAAACTTTGGGATTCTAAATTTTGTGATGCAATTGATTTCGGCTAATGGCCCAAAGAGGGGCTGTTAGGGAGGTCGAAATGTTTGCGCAGATGGCCTCAAATTGCCTCGGTGTGAGGTTTAGAAACGGCATTTTTAGTAACCTGACGACTCCTTTGTCGAGTGGTCTCTTGCAATAGGAGAATAATCATGAAACGGATCGCTGCGATCGGATTGTCGCTGCTCATGGCGGTTGGCATGGCGGCTGTCGTCCGGGCTGACAATCCTGCTCACGTGGAGCGGTTACTCACGACTGGCGCTTGTTATGGCTGTGATTTATCTGAAGCTGATTTACGGCAAGCCCATCTAATTGGTGCTGACCTGCGGGCGGCTGATTTGACTGGAGCCAACCTACAGGAAACCACTTTGTAAGGGGCTTATCTGACCGTGGCTGACTTGACTGTTGCCGATTTGACCATTGCCTTTTTAACTAACGCTAGTTTGGAGAATGCTAATTTAACCAACGCCAATCTGACCGAGGCCAAGCTTTATTTTGTCGCGGTTGCCGGAGCCATCCTGACGGATATCGATCTCACCCGAGCTGAGGTTATGGGCACGCCGATTAGTGTGGGGGGCAACTGAGTCAGCCATGCTTGATGGGTAGAGGTCGCTAGTCAGTTCTGAATCCCTTGACCTGGTAGAGTTCAGAGTTCGGTATGCGGCATCAAAAGGCTGGTCAAAGTGTGATCTCAGCTAGTCGAGCTGTCTTAATCAAACTGCAGTTTGCTAGACCCCTGAGCGGCTCATGTCAGGGAATTGATTAGGCCTGTTACCTGCGATCGCGTGGGTAGCGAGGGCTGGGCACCGGGGTGGGTGACTGACCAGGCAGCAGTGGCGGAAGCCCAATGCAGCGCTTCGGGCAGGGATTTGCCTGCTTGCAAAGCCACGGCCAGACCGCCATTAAAGGCATCCCCAGCGGCCACGGTATCCACTGCAGCGACGGGCAGCGCTGGTAGGTGGAGGCTCTGTTCCTCTGCACGGCTACAGAGAATACCCTGCTCACCCAGTTTGATGATGACGGTAGCGACCCCCTGCTGCCGCAGCACCGCGATCGCCTCGTGAGCCTGGGCGATCGTCTCGACCGGAAACCCGACCAGCTGCGCTGCCTCGACCTGATTAGGCGTCAGAATATCAATGTGCGGATAGAGCGATCGCAGATCGGCCTGGGGCGCGGGGGCGGGATCGAGAATGACCGTGAGCCCCGCCGCCTGGGCTAGCTGCGCCGCAGTCGTTACCGTCGATAGCGGGATTTCGAGCTGCAGTAGCAGACACTCGGCTGAGGCGAGCTGTCCCTTAAGATACTCCAGCTCTGGTGCGCCGACCTGGCCATTGGCCCCCGGCACCACAATGATTTGGTTTGCCCCCGAGTCGGCCACGGCGATCGCGGCAATGCCGGTGGTGACAGTCGGGTCTTGGCTTACCCCGTCAACTCTGATCCCCTCGTTGGCCAGGGCTTGGCACAGGGCGGGGCCATAATTGTCGGTGCCTACGCGGCCCACCATCACGGTCGGCACTCGCTGACGGGCCACCGCCACCGCCTGGTTGGCCCCCTTGCCCCCCGCAATGGTGGCAAACTGTCGGCCCGATATCGTCTCCCCTGGCACCGGGAGGCGCGCTGATCGCACCACCAAGTCCATATTTAAGCTGCCAAAGACCACCACTGTCATAGCGGCCTACAACCCGAACGGATCGCTGGCACTATCCATCTCGGCCTCGCCGCTCCAGTCGGTGGGAGGGCGATCGCTGCTCCAGGCCCACCAGGCAGCGTCACATTTACTGCAGTGATAAAACTCTTGCCATTTGCGTTTGTGCGCTTCGGTGTAGACCGGCGATCGCCGATTGATCCACACCGCTTGTGACTCAGCCACGTCAGCCCCGCAGCTAGGGCAGCCAAACTGATGGGCGTGCACTGCCGACTCGGCCCAGCTCGGAGGTACCGGAGAGAATGGATTCATAAAAACTTGAAGGGCAACCGTTTTCCCCCATTATGAATTGGGGATACCCATTACGCATAGAGTCGTCCGGGCCAGGTGCATTGCGATGCCTTACAAAGTGGCGATCAGGCGGTTCAGAACTGACTAACCCTTGTAGAATCGTGGCGTTAACTGTGGGAGAAGGCGGCACCACATGCTCAACTTACTGTCACTGGTGGGGATTGCGGGTCTGTGTTTCGTAGCCTGGCTCGGTTCAGAAGATCGCCAGCGGGTGCCCTGGAAGCTGATGGCCTGGGGCATTGGTATCCAGCTCGTGCTAGGGCTCTTTATTTTTCGCTTTCCGCTAACGCGAGAGCTGGTCAAACTGCTCAGCGATTTTCTCAATGCCCTGATTGATGCCTCTGAGGCCGGAGCGAGGTTTTTGTTTGGTGATGTCATTGTGCCTAACCCCACGGCCGCCGCTGGGCCGCAAGGGGCGGGCCGGTGGCTAGCTCGGGCCTTGACACCGCCTTTCGCCGCCATCCCGGGCGATCGCCTGGCACCAGGCAATCTGAGCTTGGGCTACATTGTGGCGTTTCGATCGCTGCCCCAAGTCGTCTTTTTCGCGGCGATTTTTAGCCTGCTCTATAACTTGGGCGTGGTGCAGCCGATCGTGCGGGTGTTTGCCAAGTTCTTTCGGTCAGTGATGAATATTAGCGGTGCTGAATCCCTGGCGGGGGCCGCCAACATTTTCGTGGGCATTGAGTCCGCCGTGGCGATCAAACCGTTCCTCGTCAATATGACTCGAAGTGAGCTGTGCGCCATTTTGGCGTCATGCTTTGGCTCGATCGCCTCCACGGTTTTGGGCTTGTATGCCGGATTTTTGCGGGGGACGTTTCCCGCGATTGCCGGACACCTGATGTCGGCTTCGATTCTGACGATTCCGGCGGCCTTTATTATGGCCAAAATTCTCGTCCCCGAAAAAGATGTGCCCCAAACCCTGGGTAAAGTGCCCGAACTGGTAGAAGACGAAGCCGAGTCCAAAAGTCCCATGGATGCCCTCATTGTTGGGGCGCTTGACGGTGTCAAGATGTCCGTCGGCATTGCCGCTGCCTTGATTGCGATTTTAGGACTGGTTGCCTTGCTCGACCTGGCTTTTGCCACGCTCGCATCGTTACAGACCATCGCACTTTGGCAGGGCAGCGATATCTCGCTAGTGCGGCAACTGGGGAGTCTCTTGACGCCCTTGCTGCAGTTTGTGGGCAGCATTTTTAGCGTCGTGACGCTCGATAACATCACCGGGGTTTTATTTTTGCCGCTGACTTTTCTCACCGGCGTTTCTTTGGATTGGAACGAGCTGTGGGCTGCTTCGGTGTTGATCGGCCAGCGATTGCTCAAGACGGCGATTCCGCCCTATATTGCCTTGGCTAATTTGTCAGCAGAAGGGGCGCTGAGCGATCGCGCGCTAGTGATTATCAGCTATGTGCTGTGCGGTTTTGCCCACGTGCCTTCTGTCGGCATTTTTGTGGGGGGGCTGGCGGGTCTGGTACCTTCCCGCAGCAAAGATATTAGCGAACTGGGCTGGAAAGCGCTGTGGGCCGGCACCTTAGCGACCTTGATGACCGGCTGTATCGCTGGATTTTGGTTCTACGAAGGCACGGCTGTACTCGGTCGATAGCCGGAGCCTCAGGCCATCGGCTATGGGGGACGAGACACCTTGCCGCCCCATCATCGTCAGAGTGAAGGAACAACAAGCGCTCAGGGAGACCAGACATTGATTCGCACAACAGGTCGGTACGGGTTAAATAGAGTTCGCGCGATCGCAGCTCGTCCCCTCATGGGGCTAGGGTTGGTATCGGCGCTACTGCTAGGAGTCGCATCCAGCTCAGCGCAGACGGGCACAGATACGGCTGCGGCAGCCGGAGAAAACTTCTTGTGGCAGATCGAAACGCCGACCAACACGGTTTATCTGCTGGGATCGGTGCATTTTCTCAGCGCTGACCAGTATCCCCTACCGGCCGTGATGGAAGCCGCCTTTGACGAGGCCGAAGTGTTGGTGCTAGAGGCTGATATTAGTGCTGCGGCGTCTGCCGATGCCGCTACCGTGATGATTGATGCGGCCCTGCCGGAACCGGGGGAATCGTTGGCGGAGGTGCTCACCCCAGACACCTACGAGCTAGCCCAGCAGCAAGTTGCCGAACTAGGACTCCCCTTCGGCTTGTTCGAGAGTTTTGAGCCCTGGTTTTTAGCAGTGTCGCTCACCTCCTTTCAGTTAATTGATATTGGGTTTGAGCCAGAGTACGGCATCGACCAATATTTTCACGGGCGGGCCGCCGATGCTGACAAACCCGTGTTGTTCTTAGAGACGGTTGAGCAACAATTCAACTTTTTTGAGCAGCTCTCGATCGACGAGCAGCGTCAGTTCACTGAGCAAACGCTCGCCGAGATGGATGTTCTGGAAGAGTCCTTTAATGAGATTTTGACCGCTTGGTCAACCGGCGATATTGCCGGGTTGGAAGCCACTTTATTCGCGGGCTTTGCCGACTATCCTGAAATGCAGGCGATCTTTTTGAGCGATCGCAACCGCGACTGGGCCACCCAGATTCAGCCATTTTTGCAAGCGGACGACGACTATCTCATCGTCGTCGGGGCGCTGCATTTAGTTGGGCCTGATAACGTGTTGGAGCTGCTGGCTCAGCAAGGCTATCAGGCCGAGCAACTCTAGAGGCTGTCATCATTTAGCGGCTGAGTTCTGATGCTGAACTGCTTTCAGCCTAAGAGCTAGTTTTACGGAGCGGGTGCGGTAAGGTTCATCCCGTCCGGCTTTCGCGCTGAATTGATGGCGCGCCCTAGGGCCAGTCATCACCGAGAGGGATGATTGCGGATTTGTGCAACCTTGATCACCGACCCACGTGATGGGCATAGAGCCGACGCAGTCATGCCTGGCCTCAGAGGGGCGCATCGATCTTGATGACGTGCCTTAGATCAATTTGACGGCTCTCAGGCCAAAGTACAGCACCATCGCTGTAGCAAAGCCGCCACCCAACATAATGAAGAATGCGATCGCTCCACCAATACTCATCTCAGCATCTCCTACAAAACAACAGGCTATTGACCTCTATTCAACCACAATCGACTACCTAACCAGCGATCGCCCGGCCGGTTTTCGCGTCATAGCGATCGCGGCTGCCGTCGATCAAGACGATCTAGTTCATAACTGGATACGCAACTGCGCCATCCCATGCCATCGGCATAACAAAGGCGGATAGGTCAAGGCCTATCCGCCTTTGATGCGCAAGACCCGACAGTAAAACCGTGTTAGGTCTCTTCTGGGTCAGTGGCAGGAGCGGCGACCGCAGTCACCGCCGGAGCGCTTTGGCCAGATCCGTCGTGCGCGTGATTTTGTTTGGGTTCATAAAACACCGTCTCGATCGGTTGATCATAGATAGACGTTTTGGGTAAAGGCTGAGGTGGCTCATACAAGCGCTGCGAGCCATTACGGCCATACCCAAACATGGTTTTCGCATCAGCCCGCGCCGATTGGTAAACCGTGTCTTTTTGGAGCTGATAAGTCGTTTGATACAGCGTTTTCTCAACCCCGTTGATCGCGGTTAGACTCGGCTGCTCAATTCCCTGAGAGGGCTGATAGTCATAGTCTGCAAAGGGTTGCTCCCGCTTGAGCATCGGCTGCGGTTCTGTTTGCGGCAGACCATACTGCATGGCGACGGCGGGTTGAGGCTGCAGCGCTCTGACTGGTTGATAGGCCAAGAGCGGATTGTCGCTAGCGGACTCTCGATTCAGTTGCCAGCTAGCGAACAGGCTACTGATGTTAAAGCCCATCGCCCGCTGAAAATGCCACAACCCACCCTGCAAGAAGAAAAAGGCCAGATAGAAATGACTGTTGGCCAGCCAAGTGCGGTTGGTGTAGCCCTCCGCCATGGTAGGCGACAGCTCAAAGTAACGGGGCAAAAACGCTGATTTGAGCTCTAGGGTCGGGCCATAGAAGGCCTCAGGATAGGCCAACGTGTTAAAGCCGCAGTAGTAAGAAGCGGCAAATCCGGCGATCGCAATGCCAAACAGCGAATAAGACAGGATGCCGTCACCGGAAAATATAAAGACCCGCTCCACCCACTTAAACGGCGGCACGAGAATGTGCCAAGCGCCCCCGGCAATCAGCAGACCCGTTACGTAAATGTGGCCGCCCACTAGATCTTCTAAATTGTTGACATCAAACAAGTGGGTGCGATAGTCCCATAGGGTGGCTGGATCAAGGGTTGGCGCTGTGACCAGCCGCACCTCATCGACATTGGCATCATAGAGGCCCCCAAAGAACTGCGCCTTGACCACGAGCAACAGCGCCCCGAGGCCTAAGAACACGAGGTGATGTCCTAAGATAAAGCCTAATTTAGGCGCATCTTGCCATGCAAAATCAAAGGCGGCGGCCCGGCCCGGCGCGATCGCTAACTTGGCCGGCAGCCGCGATCGATGAAAATAGGCTCCCGCCGCCAGCACGCCAGCGGCCACAATGTGAATCATGCCAATGGCAAACCAGGTGTAGGTGCTAACGACGGCTCCCCCAGCATCGAGCCCCCACCCCTGCGTCGCCAGATGCGGTAACAGAATCAGACCTTGGGTATAGAGCGGCTCATCGGGGGAATAGACGGCCAACTCAAACAAAGTAAAGGCCCCAGCCCACAGCATAATCAAGGCTGCTTGGGCGACGTGGGCCACGATAAACGTATTTGACAGATTGATAAATCGGGCATTGCCCGCCCACCAGGAATATTGTTCCTGGGGTTGTTGAGAAGCGTACATGGCAGTAGGTGACAGCAACAGTGGTGTTTAACGTCGGCCTACCGACGAGGATAGGCCGCTGGATTGGGCACTAGCGTTTAAGGGGCTGCGCTGAGGAGATGGCCGAAAAACCAGAGGCCGTTACGGCAAAGGCAGGTTTAGCGAGAGCCTTGATTGCCTGACTACCAGGCATCAACTAAACCCACACCTGCGGGCATCGTTAGTAATGGCCATCTCCCGCAATTACATCTCCGACATCGCAATGCTTGCGGTCAGGGGTTGGGCAGTGCCAACCCCCTGCGGTCAGAGACGCGAGGTTGGGGCAACTCCCTTAGCTGAGACCATTCACGATGTGGTCGAGATAGACATCCATCTCCTGACCGGCTTCAGCGCCCACGCGTTGGGTCACCACTTCCTTCATCGCTTGCACCGCTTGCACCGTCCGCTCTACCGGAACGCCTAGTGATGAGTAGGTATCTTTCAAGCCGTTCAGCACCCGCTCATCCAAAATGGAAGCGTCGGCGGCCAGCATGGCATAGGTGGCATAGCGCAAGAAATAAGTCAGATCTCGTAGACAGGCTGCATAGCGCCGGGTCGGATACATGTTGCCGCCGGGGAGCGTAATAT
>CALCPB010000337.1 GCA_937897665.1 uncultured Halomicronema sp.
CACCCACAGATCTCAGACTTGATAGTCCGATATTGCGACGTCAGCTTCACTTCCTGGCATGTACGGTGGCCCTTTACCGATCAGATAACTCTTTCTTAAGACACTAAGACTACTGGTTTCTCAATGCTGGTGGATGAAGAGTGAGACCTTCATCAATGCTTAACGTTTTATCTGATGGACGCTAAAAACTTTGTCACTGCTAACAGCATATTTTCATGAGAATTACGTAAGCGGTTCATTGCCGGTCAGGGGACAATACTAACTATAAAAGAGTCTATAGCGTGAAGCCCTTTAACCGCGACGATGTATTGCTACAGCGTGAGCCGTCAAAGGCCGCTTCCAACGCAGGGAATAGCGCGTCATTTCTTCAGGATTTTTCCCCAACATTTTTGGGCACTCTGAGGACAATGGGCGACAGTGAGAACTTAATTTTGAGAAGTCCTTTGAAACAAAATTCTCCCAAGGTTATTGAGAAAAGGCCCGTTGCTGTGCCAGCAATTGCTGAAATTGCTTCTTACCTCATTAAGCTCTACGTTCATGATCATGAACCGCTCTTTGGGAAAGAAGAGGGGAATGGCTTCGAACTCAACGAAATTGGCCAGATTGCCAGTGATGAGTGGTTGCGGGCAGTTCAGGCTCATCCGACGCTGAGTATTGATCGATGGCTGCTCTTGCCGAATCGGCTCGAAGGAATCATCAATATTCGTGAATCTTTTGTCGCCGGTAATTATGGTGGGCTGGGTAACAAACCCCGTTTGCTATCTTCCTTTGTGGCAAGCTACAAGGCGGCGGTAGCTAAGCGTATCAACCTTCTCAGAAACTCGCCTGGGAGCACCATCTGGGAACGCAGTTATCAGGAACGGTTCATTCCTGATGAAGCGATGCTCAATCGCGTCAGACAGGCTTTACAAAAGTGATCTAAGGTTTTAGAGGGGCTGAGCCGCGCCAAGCACTCGCGTTCTGAGATACCTGAAGTAATTACTGAATTTTCCTGAGGAAAGTTTGGTAACTCTTCCTGATAATACTCTTGGTATTAAAAACCCTTACCCTTCATAAAACTTCAAGCGGCTCTTGATTCAGAGTCGATTGGTTGACCTTCAGATTCGAGGTGCATCGAAAATGCTTTCACGTTTTCAGAAAGAAAGCTTTAGAACTCATTCTGTCAAGTTCGTGCGACTGGTTGGCCTAGCTAGTTTTGTTGTGTTGAGCTGTACGTTCCAGGGCCTCGCCGCTCAGGGTGGTGGGAGCGGGGGCGATTTCCCCGGTCAGCGCCGAGGCGCAGGCACTCATATCATCTTCAGATAGACTACCAATCTCTTGTGCCGTCATCGTGACGCTCTCAGCTGTTGACTTGTCAGGGAGTCGGTTTGTACAACTTGGGCGGCTGCGGGCAATCAATGATGTATTTGCTGCTGTATTGAGCATAGAGTTGCTGATACTTACAGCAATCCTACGGGGATCGCTACCTGACTGCCCACAGATTTCACAAGTCTAAGGCAAGACTGGGCCTGTGGAGAGTGGGTTTGAATCGGGGATCACTGGGGATCGACAGAATATATTTGAGACGGTGCGAGATTGTTCACTTTAGTGTGTTCTCGGTAAACGATCGTCTGTCGAGGTTCCTCGGTATTGCCAAGCGTGATCAAGCGTTCAATCACGAAGCCCCGACATCACACGACGACCAAAACCATACATAAAGCTGCTCCCCATCCTCAAAGTTCGATTAAGAGCTGAAGGATGGGGAGCAGTATTTCTATTTTTGAGTCAAGCTCGGCAGTGAGGATTAGTGCACCCCGGTAGTTTCTTCTTGAACGAGCTTGTCCCAACCGAGGTCGCGGAGGCTGCTATTGCGACGGAGAGGCCGAGTGACTAGTTCGAGAATATCGCGAGCATTGCCAAATCCGTGAATTTGGGCAAAGGTGAATTCTACCGACCACTTAGTGTTGATCCCACGGGCCTCTAACGGGTTAGCGTGGGCCATACCGGTAATCACCAAGTCAGGCTGAATTGCTTCAATGCGCTGCAGCTGTTTGTAGTTGTCAGGCTTCTCAGTGATTTTAGGCAACGGTGCGCCCATGTCGTGGCAGGTCTTTTCGAGCAGTGCCAGCTCAGCAGCCTGATAGCGCTTGTCCATGTAGGGGATGCCGATTTCAGGAACGGTCATGCCGCAGCGGACGAGGAACCGGGCTAGAGAAATCTCGAGCAGGTTATCGCCCATAAAGTAGACCGATTTGCCGCGCACGATCGCCAGATAGTCTTCCAACGATTCCCAGATTTTGGCTTCTCGTTCTTCGAGTCCAACCGGTTTGATGCCAAAGACCGAGCAGATCTTTTCGACCCAGGCACGCGTGCCGTCAGGCCCAATGGGGAAAGGCGCACCGATGAGCTTGCACTTGCGGCGGCGCATTAAGCCCGTGGCCGTCCGCGAGAGAAAGGGGTTGATCCCGATGACGTAGTCACCTTCATCTAGCACCGGCAGCTCTGTGTAGGTCTTAGCGGGCAGCCAGCCGCCGACTTTGATCCCCTGTTTCTTGAGTTCTAAATTCATCTGGGTCACGATCGGATCGGGCACCGAACCAAAAATGACCAGGTTGGGATGATCTTTGTAAACCGTTTCTTCAGCGGTGGCGGCTTCTTCTTTTTTGCGGCCAAAGCTCAAGAGTTTTTGAATGCCGCTACGATCTTCTTCCACTGAAGGGGGACTTGCCACGTCAGCGCTCGTGGGGCAACGCTGCACCATGGCAGCGAGGACGGTGTCTTCCCCTTGGGTAAAGGCGTAATCAAGGCCATTGGCGCGGGCTACGACGATGGGAATCCCGATTTCGCCTTCGAGCTTGGGCGCTAAACCTTCGAGATCCATTTTGATGATCTCGGTGGTGCAGGTGCCGATAAAAACGATAACTGAGGGGTTGCGATCGCGCTTAATCTGTTCACAGAGCCGTCGGAGTTCGGCATAGTCGTTGAGCTGAGCCGAAATGTCAGCTTCCTCAAGTTCGGCCATGGCGTAGCGCGGCTCGGCAAAAATCATGACGCCCATGGCATTTTGCAAGAAGTAACCGCAAGTCTTGGTGCCGATAACGAGGAAAAAGCTGTCTTCAATTTTTTGGTACAGCCAGGCGACACAGCTGATGGGGCAAAAGGTATGGTAATTGCCCGTGTCACAGTCGAATTCTATATTTTGCGTTTGGGGTTGAGCCAGGGTCATGGGTAACTCCTTATGAACGAGTTTTTATGGCAAGCCCCCCATCAGTCCAGATTCAAAAGCGAAGGTAGCAAAGCGATCGCAGTGAGGAGATCACAGGCCACAGCCTTGCTACAAGAGCTTACAAACCGTCTGAATCCGTCAGCATTTTCGCTTCATCGTTTTCGACTTCTAAAGTGGTAGGCATATTGGTGTTGTTCAAGACCATTTCTGGATCAAAGTTCAGCCCCAAGACTTCGACCAGGGCATCCTCGTCAGAGTTGAGCTGATAGAAAGGCACCATCAGGTTGCCTAACTTGGGTTCCAGGGCATTGACAACCCCCAAAATGAGGAACGATGATGGCCGACGACCGCCATCGGGTGTTCTCACTGAGGTCATCCGCATCTGCAATCCCAGCCATTCTTGGTTTGATTGCACATAGTCCAACCACTTTTGGCGAATAACCGATACGAAATTTTCGAAGAAGGCCATCGCTTTGCCTCAATCCGTTGCTTTTAGACGCCTCATGATAGATGAAATTCATCAAAACAGAGAGGGAATATCGCAGCAACGTTACGGTTTCTCAGGACTTATGGGGAAGGAAGAATTTTTGATAGCGAATTTAGCCGCTCAGCGATCGCGTTCAAATCTTAGTTAATGGTCTGGGTTACGATCGCTGCGCTGTGCTCTGAGCGCATCACACCATCATCAGATCCAGCTCAGATTCTGCTTTAGGCGCATCTTCGGGCGGGTTCAGATAGAAATCTGACAGTAGCGCAAAGAGATCGCGATCCTTCGTTTCGCTGGGGATCACGCCTTCGGGCTGAGCCAGAATCTGATCGGCAATATTGAGGTAATACTGTGTGACTGGCTTGAGGGATGGATCCGTCTCAGCCATTTCGAAGATGGTTTTACCTTTAACGCGCGAGACGCGAATGTCTTCGATCAGCGGCAAAATCTCGAGCACCGGCATTGGGACGGACTCAATATATTTATCGATGAGGTCACGCTTGGAGGTGCGGTTGCCAATGAGCCCCGCCAGACGCAGAGAGTGAGTGCGAGCTTTCTCGCGCACGGAGGCGGCAATGCGATTGGCCGCAAAGAGGGCGTCAAAGCCGTTATCCGTCACGATCATGCAGTAGTCGGAGTAGTTGAGCGGGGCGGCAAAGCCCCCGCAAACGACATCTCCCAGCACGTCAAACAGAATCACGTCATATTCATCAAAGGCGTTGAGTTCTTTAAGCAGTTTGACGGTTTCACCCACCACGTAACCGCCGCACCCAGCGCCCGCCGGGGGACCACCCGCTTCGACGCAATCGACGCCGCCGTAGCCCTTGTAAATGACGTCTTCAGACCAAACGTCTTCGTAGTGAAAGCTTTTGTCTTTGAGCGTGTCGATAATGGTGGGAATGAGGAAGCCCGTCAGGGTGAAGGTGCTGTCGTGCTTGGGGTCACACCCAATCTGCAGGACTTTTTTGCCCCGCCGAGCTAGGGCGACAGAAATATTACAACTCGTGGTGGACTTACCAATGCCACCTTTGCCGTAGACGGAGAGTTTCACAAGCGATCGCTCCAAAGGGTTCTTTTCAAATCAGGGAGGGGTTGCGGCCTGAATGATGAGCAAACTGAGCCAGCCGCAACAATTGCAAAATAGATAAACTCGCTGCGTTGAAAACAGCGAGGGTTTTCGGCTTAGTTAGCATTATGGGCACAGAGCCTGAACAAGGAAAGCACTTGAAAACATAGCTACATGTCTAAAACAGCGAAATATAGCTTTTAAGATGCCTGAGCATTTCCAAAGAGCTTCAAGCCTGGCTCAATACCGAATAAAGAGATTTAATTGATTTTAGATATGCTTAAATATTAAATAAGAACAAAAGACAAAAAATCCCCTGGCCGCGCTATCGATTCTCTGTGGCTGGCCAAAGCCGTCTTGCTATCAGGGGTTCGCTGCATTTTAGAAGGCCAGAATCCGCTGCCCTCGCTAGTGACAACCGCTGAGAACCTAAAACAGATGCGAAGATTGTCCCGTTCTGCCGGAGCCAAGGCTTTTTTATTAAGTTCAATCAATTTTTAAAGCGTTAGCCCGCTTCAAGCTGACGTTTCCGGCAAATCTTCTGTGGCAGCGGTGCTGGGCTGCAGTTCGATTCCAACGCTGATTTCGCCCCCAAGTGGGGAGCTGTCGTTAGTGTCATCGGTGCGGATGGTCGCTGGCAGGATGCTAGTTGGGTCGAGTTCGTGCTCTCGTCGATACCGCACAACCTCATCATTCAGCTGCTGGGCAATTTCTACTGCGGTTTTAGAGGGGGAGTGGTCAGCTGCCATTAAATTGAGCTTAAAGACCACCTGTTTGACGAGCAGCTTTTGCGTCTCGGCATCAAGCTCTAGATCTAAATCGAGCGCGAGTTTGCTATTCGTGACCGCTTGCACGGCTTGTTCTACTAGCCCTTCGCCAATTTCCACTGCTGTGGGCTGAAAGTTGTAGACATAGGCGTTCATCACTTCGGTGACCGAGGCTTCGACATCGCGGTTGATTACGCACTGCATCGTTTTCTCCGCTAACATCGCCCATTGGGGAGCGACCACGCGCTCTAGGGCGGCTTGCCAATCAAGCTGGCCGCTGACGTCATGAATGAGACGGTGTGCTTCGTCACGCGATATTTTGGCATCTTCGACGACGGGCAAAATGGTGGCGACGAGCCCGTGCAGTTGTTGGGTGTCAAGCTCGGGCACATATTTTTGAATGTACGCATCCAGGGTGGCCTGGGCTTTGGCCTCGACCGTTTCGCGCCAGTGTTGAGCCTGCGCGGCCAGCGATCGCGCCCCTTTATCCTGGAGGCGATCGGCCACGGTGCTCAGATCAAAATCTTGCACAATCTCATCGACCCAGGTTTCAATTTCCAGTCCCACAGCGATGAGGTCGCCGGCTGTTTCTTTGACGGCCAGCAGCGACCCCGCGATCGCCCGCACCTCGGTGATCGATGCCCCACCATAGGTTTGCACATAGGCATAGAGTGCGTTTTGGAGTGATTCTCGGGTGGCAGCGTCGAGAGGGGGCATGGTGGCCTGGGACTTTTAAGGGGTAAATGACTCAAGGGTATCAGCTTTAATTGATGATGAATTTGGGGACGAGCTGAGGGCCCTGTGGCGGTCTGCGGTGCGGCCAGCTCGGATAAGCCAGGGCTTGAATTCTCTGATGGCTCTGCCTCTGCCAGCGACAGCGATGACACCCTGGCCTTCGTCTCATCAATCATGCCTAAGAAGGAACATCTTGCAGCATACTAAAGGCTGGCTAAATTCCCTGAAATTGCGCCGCTGGAATTGCTCACTCATAGCGAGAGCCTCATGATTACTAAAGTTATTCGCGAAACCCTCGCGATCGCCCAGCGCATCTTGAGTGAATTGTTGAGGCGACGTCGCAGCTTGATCTTTTGGATGATTTTTCCGATCTTGATGCTGGTGATGAATAGCCTCATCCTCGCCGAGCGGGCTCAACTTACGACGTCAGCCGCTTATCAGCAGGCCGCTCCTCCCACCCTTGTCGGCGCCGCGTTATTTTTTAGCTGTTTAGGCGGTAGCGTAGCGACCGTGGTAGCTGAGCGAGAGCAGCAAACCCTCAAACGACTATTTTTGTCACCGCTCAGCGGGATTTCTTACTTTCTGGGAATTTTTGTCGCCCACTGCGGCATTGCCTTAGTGCAAACGCTTCTCGTATGGGCGATCGTGGTGAGCACAGGAGGCGAGTTTGTCGGCTCGCTGCCGTTAGCGCTGATCGTCATTTTGCTCAGCGTCGCTGCCTATGTCGGCTTAGGCTTTTTGCTGGGTACCCAATTTGCCCGCCGCACCGAAGACGTTAATGCCCTGGTGGCCGTGTTCGGCATCCCGCTGCTGTTGCTGGGTGGGGCCTTTCTGCCCGTCAGCCTGTTTCCTGAGACGCTCTTATCCCTCGCGCAGTACAACCCCATCTATCACATGATTCTGTCGTTAGAGGGGGTGTTGTCGGGGGATGCTGAGTGGGCCACGACCGCGCCTCATCTGAGCTTTTTGGCCATTTTTGCTGGCTGCATGGTTTTCGCCGGATGGTTGGCTTACCGTCAAATGCTCAAAACAGAACGTCAGCTGTGATGCGCCCAGCCGTCTGCGATCGTCGCGCACCAGGCTCAAACTGTAACGTATTTATCATTCGCTGCAAAAAAGTAGCCTACTTGTCAAATCTTTTTTACATTTTGTAAGATATTTCTAGTCACCTGTGGAGAGTTCTCCCTGCGGAGGGAAGAACAGAGATAACCTGCTGGTTAATCTGTGAATGATTCTTTGCAGGTGTTGTTTCTCAAGTTGGATGATTTAGTCATGACTGAACCTTCACGGCTCACCTTGGAGCAGCAATTTAGCCTCCGCTCCTTTGAGACCCAGGTCGACAAAATGAGTCGAGAGCAAGCCCAAGAGTTCTTGGTCAAGCTCTATGAACAGATGATGATGCGTGAAACGATGTACAAACACTTCATCAAGCATGAGTGGGGCATCGATTCTTCAGCCGCTTAGGGTATGAACTGAGGCCACAAAAGGGACGACCTCCTTCTCTTGCTGAGTTCTGACGGAATTGAGCTGGGGGCGCTGGGGCGTTTACCTTTTGACTGACGCGGTGACGATTCCAAGGAGGGTTAGTACGATATTTAGTTGCGATGCCCGCCAGCCCTGGTTATTCATCTAGTTATGATTAAAAATCTACGAAATTCATTAAGGGTTGCTTAAGGCTCTGGAGAACGATTATTCAGGATGTTGCTGTCCGTCACATCAGATTGCTGCAGCTAGGTAAATGCATCATGATAGGGACGCTAACCTGATCCAGAAAGCCAAAGCATATGTTTCGCAAAGTTCTGATTAGTACTGATTTTGAAGATGGTTTGTACCGCTTAGGCTGCACGATTCCTAGTTTGGCTGAAGGCGGTATTACTGAGATTACTTTTTTTCATAATGTGGCGGTGCAAACTGATCGCAGCGTTCCTAAAGTCGATGAAGATGGCATGCAGGCAGCTAGGGCTCGGCTAGAACAAACCATTCAAACCGTTCCTGCCGGCACTGAGGCCAAAATCAGCGTGACCTGTGGTCGTCCCAGTGACAATATTTTGCAGCAAATCGAGTCATCAGGTTGTGAGGTGGTCTTTTTAGGGACGCCGACCCGCAATGTGATCTCAGAGAAGCTCTTTGGCAGCACCACGATGAAGCTGGTGGAGCGCACGCCGGTGCCGATGATGATCATGCGTCCTCAGATGGTTTCGACCTACACCACCGAAGAGCTGGCCATTCGTTCCCGCAATCTTTTGCATTATTTATTGATTCCCTATGACGGCACAGCCGGGTCTACGGAATTTTTAGAGGTGTTAAAGGCGCAGGTGCAGACAAATCCCCCGCCTGAAAATCACCAGTACTGGCTGCTTTGGGTGATTGATGACAATATTCGTCGCGAACTTCGGGGCGACAATCCGCTGCAAGACGCTCGAGAAAAGTTGCATAAAGCCGCTGACACGCTGCGAGAGTTAAACGTCAACGTCGAGACTTTTGTTAAAGAGGGCGACCCCCTCGAAGAAATTCTGCGGGCGGCTGACCAATACGATATTGGCGCGATCGCCACCTCCTCGCGCGGCATTGGGGGGCTGTTGCGCTGGTCAGTGCCGAGCCTCACGCGAGAACTGCTGCGCCAGAGTTGGCATCCGGTACTGTATTTCCCCAAAGAGAAGTAATCGCTTGCCGCTAGCCGATGGCTTTAAACCAACGTCCATAAACCAACGTGCATTGGTCTGGAGATAGACGGTCACGAGCGGCCTGCGCCGGTTCACGAGTCGGTGTCAAGATACAGCGCCTCTAGCTGCTGCAAAACCTTTTCTTTCATGTTGTTGTTGAGCTCGTCCTTCAGCATTTGTTTGCTGACCGCAGGACTCGCCACCGAAAGTTGAGTGCGAGCCGACATCACCCATGACTGCAGGAGTTTTTGTTGGGGTTCGGCGATCGTACAAGAGACGACGTGGGCACATTCCCGAGGGGCTTGGGTGGCAAAAAACAGCACCTTGTAAACGCCATTCTTGCCCAGTTGAAAGACCATTTCCTGACCGGTCTGAGTTTTAAGGTCGATATAACAGGGCAGCCAGCGGGGGCCGTGTTTAGGACTATATAAAACCGTCAGCCAGAGCACCATGGGGTGGGGGGACATGGTGCAGATAAAGGTGTTGTAGCGAGTTCCCTGCAGCCGTTTGGCAATTTCGCTCTCGGGTAACATCACCCACAGAGTCGCCAGTGGCCCTGTGGTAGTGGGCAAAATGTGCGGAAAAACGATCTCGGCGATGGGTTTATTGGCTGGCCACGAAACGCGCTGTCGAACGGCATTTTCGGTGGCTGATAGACGCTCGGAAGGGGTCCCAAACGATTTCTTCTTGGGTTCCGGCGCGATCGGCACCCGAGACAAGGTGGCGCTGATGCGCTGCCCCATCCGAAATCCGGTGCCATAACGCTGTTCTAACGGCTCCAGCGCCTGCAGAATCTCCACAATATTTTGGGGACGATTTTCTGCCTGCTTTTCTAAACAGCTCATGACGAGCTGCTCTAAAAGTTTTGGCACGTTGGGGATGGGCTCAATGCTTGAGATGGGGCGGGGCGGTGTAGTGTGATGTGCCTTATACCCGCCGCAAAAGGTAAGGTTGGCGGCCCGTAAGGGCAGCGTGCCGGTCAGCATTTGATACATCAAAATGCCAAGGCTATAGATATCAGAACGGTTGTCTAGCTCTTTGCCCTCCATCTGTTCGGGTGAGGCGTAGGCCAACGTGCCCATAAATGAGCTGGTTTGCTCGGTATCAGCCTGCATCAGCTTGGCAATGCCAAAATCCAGAATTTTAGTGAGTTCGCCTAGGGTGGGGTCTTGGGTGACGAGAATATTGCTAGGCTTGATGTCGCGGTGAATGATCGAAACCGGTCGGTCATAGCCGCGAATGCGAATGCCATCATGGGCCGACTTGAGGCCCAGACACACTTGCCGAATGATGCTAAGAAATCGCGGAATTGGGAGGGCTTTATGACCAATCAGGATACTTAAGCTGTCGCCCTGCAGATATTCCATCACGTAGAACGGAATATCTTCGTCGTTGACGCCATAGTCGGTGACTCGCACCACATGAATGCTGTTTTGGCCTAGCTGAGCGCAGGTGGTGGCTTCTTGAACGAAGCGATCGCGCATTTTGCCCGTGAGCAAGGTCTGAGAGAGAAACTTGACGGCCACGATCACGCCGCCCAGCAGAGTATCTTCTGCCCGGTACACCTTCCCCATAGCACCCTGGCCAACGAGTTCCATCAACTCGTAGCGATTTGCAAGTTTTTGACCGAGATTGGGGTCTGACATGAAGATAACGCTAGACGAGTCAGAAGCTGCTATAACAACCTTCTGTTTTGTGATTGGCGACCTTGACCCTAACCCTGATCGGTCAAGCGAGCTACCCATGGCGGCTCAGTCCAGAGCCCATTATGCGAGGTAGAGCCGGTACTCAGCAAGCAAAGGGATGCAGTTTGCCGCATTCTCCAGACAACCCCTAACGCTCTGATCGTGATCGTATTCTAGTCATGTTTAACGCCTGCCGCTGAAGCTGACTGCTGGCAACGATGTCACGTTCGGCGAGAGATGTAGCCTGATTGATGTCCAGCTAAAGATACCCAGGAGGATGAAGCCGGTATCTATGGCTGCCGTTCTAGCGTGGCTTCGATTGCGGTGGTGAGGTAGTGCCCGGCCATGATGCCGCTAGAGAGATGATAGTGGCCCGAATCTAGCTGGTAGAGGGTTTCAAACCCGGTGCGCCGCTGGCGATCGCCGAGGCACCAATATCTTTGCACTACTGAGGCGGGGGCTACCCATCCCTCACCTTCGACGCGGCCCAACTCGCTGTGCTGCAGTACAAAGGTATATTGACGCTCGCCACCGGCGAGACGGCCTTTGTACTGTAGGGCGATTTCATCGTGATTATCATTGGGAAACGTCAATTTCATCACCATGGTGAACCAGTTGCCCCGGCCCCATGCGATCAAAATGCCACCCCGAATGGCCATCGGCGGTTTATCACGCTCTAACCAATTGCCCTGGAGCTTCCAGCGACCGGGCTCGATTAAAAATGTGTGGTTCACCCGCAGTTTCCTAATACGGTTGTTGGCTGCACACAGCGATCGCTGTGTGATTGGGTCACTTAACCACCGATCAGCCTGCCCAAAATCTTAGCGGCTATCAGTGTCACTTAACCACCTAAACAATTCGGCTTCGCTCGCCAGAGCGCTGTTGCGAGCCCTCTGGCCCCGCTGCAATTACACTTCAAGGGCGATCGG
>CALCPB010000338.1 GCA_937897665.1 uncultured Halomicronema sp.
GTTGAACGAGGTGACAAACACCTCTGTTTCCATCCCCATGCGGCGAATCAGGTTGGCCACAGCCGTGCCGGTGTGGCGCTGCCCAAAGTCGAGACCATAGGCCTTGATCTCAATATCGACGATCAGGTGCCCGCGCATTTCTTCGAGCACCTGCTCTAGCAAGACAATCTTGGCTTGGCGACCATAGTTAATGATTTTGTCACCCACGTCGAGAACCGGCTTGATCGTGAGCTGCTGAATCTCAGGCCAGGTCATTTGGGTAATGTTGCCAGGGGTACCAGTGAGGCGCTGAGTATGCAGGTCATGAAAGACCACCAACCGTTCATCGCGAGTCAAAAACACATCAAGTTCGACCCCATCTAACCCCAGTTCAACTGCCCGCTGAAAGCCCGCCAGCGTGTTTTCTTGATGATCTTCGGGCACACCGCGATGGCCAAAAATCAGAGGTCGCTGAGCATCTTTGAAGAGGGGCGATCGCACAGGTGTCATCGGTGTTTAGTTGACCCAACTCGATATCACTAGGGAGAGCAATTGTTGTGATTCCAGAATATCGGCCCAGCTGTCACCCACTCCGTTGAGGACCAAGCCGTTAACGTAAATTATTAAGCTTGCAGAGCCCGCACCTCAGATCTGAGGGGTATGGCTGAGATCAAACTGATCGATCGAGGCGCTATACCTGTGGATGAATTCTACAGAACCACTTTTCCCCAATACTCCGAGAGGAACTGCACACAGATCTAGACCATCCCTAATCTCAGGTCGTTCTTACCCATAGTCGTTAGTATGTCGATAGCGGGACTGCTGAATTGCGTTGGACTTTTCACTAGCTTGAATCATCCTTAGACTTAGAACCTAATACAACAAAAATAACAGAGGTTTTGGGTCTCGGTCCTCAACACCAACCTACGAGAAATATTCATTTCAAGCGCTCCATTTTAACTGTCAAAAGTGCTGGATAATGCCTCACTTTTCCAAAAGTAACAAGCAGTTACCAAGCAAAATTCAGGATGACTTCTGCGAAGAGAGAAATCATCACACAAAAATACTAGATTCATGCCCAAGCAGTGCGAGTCTTGCCCAGCAGAGTTGACGTTGAATCTCTAGTCATGCAGAATCACAACGAGGCAGTTGCAGCCATCGATAGGATCAAGTCCAAGTTAAATGCGCTGTTGCGATATAAACGCAGACGTTGGATCTTCTGGGATATATTCGGGGCCACAGCCCCCCACGGACATCGCTATAAACGAGAACCAGTACTGTCTTCAGAAGCTCTCAATAAGCTTGAACAAAACTTTGGCGTATCGCTGCCTGAGGAGCTCAAACTCTTCCTGACTCATATCCATGGCGGTGGCCTCGGGCCTGGGTATGGTTTTTACATTTATCCTGACCCCAAGCCGCTTACACGCCGTAGACGACCGTTTCCTTTCAATTCCGCGATGGCCGCACAAGTCATAGAGGCACGGACAAGCGGTACTGACCGCTGGGCAACCCTTGAGATGCCAGATGACAGCGACTATGACGATGATGAGGATGATGACTACCCAGCAGGGGCAGGTTTCATCCCCCTGACTCACCATGGCTGTGGTGTTTTTGATGTACTCGTCACTGTTGGCGAACAACGAGGTTTAGTCTGGTGCTGCGATATGAACTGGTTTCCAGTCATCAGTAGAGAAGGTAAGAGTATGGGCTTGCTGGCCTGGTACGAGGATTGGTTGGATCGTTGCCTAGGTAATAACAAATAAATTCTTTTACTAACAAAACTGGCAGCCTAGATGCGAGCCTATAGCTCTCAACTCGATCGCCAATATCCGAAAATCTATGATTGCTAAGTCATTGAGAATGGCATGACTAATCAAGCTCGACAGGACTCCGAGTCCCAGCAAAAAGAGGAGATGGGAGTAGAGCAGCACAAACCCCTATTGAATGCGTTTGGCTCGCTCCAAGATGTTGAAGCTATCGAAGTAAATCCACCAGATCGCGCCAATCATCAAGAATCCGGTGACGGCGGCAAACATATCGTACTGATTCCACTCCAGCCCGCTTAAACCCGACACCAGACTAATCACTGACTCACCCAGCACAATAATTGACAGCAGACCAATGCGCTCTACCAGATGGCTGCGATGCACTGGCATGGTTAGTCTCTGGGTGCTGATCTGAGCGATCGCGATCATTTCCAAGCCAATACTCCCCAAGAAGATCAGTTGCCGGAGGGGACTACTAAATACAAGGGAGAAAAGCGCGATCGCCATTCCTCCCAGCACTGTCATGCCCATCCGCTTGGCATAGGGCTGGGATTCCTGTAACCGATAGCTGGTCGAAAAATACATCCCCGCCTGCACCAGACGAATAGCGACATAGAAACTGATGAAACGGGTGGAACCGTCAAACAACCCTGCCCCCAAAAAGGCCGGACAAAGTGGTCATCAAAAACATGATGACCAGGCTCGTCACGCGATGGGTTTTGCTGTCAATATCGAAGCAGTTGGCATAAAGGGTATGGGTTGCCCAGATCCACTACACAGGAATGAACTCACTGATAAATAGCATCACCTGCTGCCCTTCTAAATGCCCCTCATGAACATGGGCCAGATGATGAGTGATCACGCTGATGCTAGCGACGAACACCAGATCGAAAAACAGTTCTAGCCAGGTTGCATGGCGGTCTTCCACAAAATATGTCAGTTCAGGCATGGGCTGACCTCGAGGCGACGTTTTATCAGGCTGGGAATTGTTGATTCAGATGCGCTTCAAACCGGATGAAGTCATTCGCGATGTCTGGATTTTTCATCTCTTCGAAACAGGCGAAGGTCGCCATTGGTTGCAGCGCTGAGAACTT
>CALCPB010000339.1 GCA_937897665.1 uncultured Halomicronema sp.
TCCGGCTGATGTGGTTTTATAGACGGTGGCAAAGGCGATCGGTCGTCATGACAAGCGGGCAAGATCTCGACCTCGGCGGATCGAAGATTCAATCGATGTCGATCTCACCTGAAATCGCGCCATGCTGTGAGGTTGCCTGACAGTGCCTGACAGTGACCGCTAAGTTTGGGTTAAACAACAGGAGCATAAGGACTGGTGATTACGCATCTGATTGCTGACATGGGCGGGGTGTTGGTGCAGCTGGAGTGGGTCGAGCGCATGAGTGCACTGCTCGGTCGTGCGATCCCCATTGATGAGCTGCATTACCTGTGGATCAGCGCTCGTGCCCCAGTAGAGTTTGAATCAGGACACACCAATTTTGACGAATTTGCGACGGATTTCATTCGAGAATTTGACCTGACAGCGACTCAGGCGGAGGTACAGCAAGAGTTTTTGAACTTCGTGCAGGCACCCATGACAGACTGTGATGAAATTTTGGGCCAGCTCAAGCACAGCTATCATTTGTCGTTACTGTCCAATACGAATCCTGCCCATTATCAAAAGCTACGCGATCGCTATGATTTTTTCGATCAGTTTGATCAGCTGTTTTTGTCATACCAGCTGGGACTCATGAAGCCCGATGCCACAATTTTTCACCAGGTTGTCACTCAGCTTGACGTTGCGCCAGAGGCGATCGCCTTTTTTGATGATGGCCGGCGCAACGTTGAAGCGGCTCGTCACTTAGGCATCAATGCTTATCAGGTGCATTCTCCCCAGGAATTAATGGCTGTGGTCAACGGCTGGTAGGCGTTTATTTGACCCGCTAGGCGATCGCAAACCCGTGCTGAAATTAGACGCACCAGTCTTCGACATCGTCAGGCAGATCTTTGCCCTGGTCGTTGATCCCCACAATATCCATCGGCCATATGACCTTAGGCTTGAGCAACTGCTGTCAGCCCGCCGCCATCGATTAGTCTTGCAGTAAATCAGTTTGGTTCATGAAACGCAGCGTTTGCTCTAAATTCGCTGGGAGTGAATCTTGCTCATCCATATTAGGCATCTCGACCGTGTCCATCGGTGCCGTCGGTGGCATCGTATTTTCACTCAGCACTCTCACGACTTCGGGCGACGGTGATCCCACGCGCCGAAACTCAGAGCCGGTGAAGAAGCCAAAGTTCATGCTGCCCAAGCGAATCAGATCGCCATCTTTCAAAATATGACTTTGTCGAATGCGCACCCCGTTGACGTACGTGCCATTGGTGCTGCCCAGATCATGGAGCATAAACCCGCAGGCTGAGTCAAAGCGAATAGCCGCATGACAGCGCGAAAGACGGCGATCGCGGATGGGTAAAGAAGCTTGATTGGGATCGCGACCAAACGTCCAGATTTGGTTTTTGAGCTGAGGTTGCAAAAAGATTTGTGATCGATCTTCAGAAACATTGGTGATCAACAGCGCCTGTTTGTCGGTTACCAGCCCTAGCACGTAGGAAAAATTGCCAGGACGCACAGGCATCTGCTTATCAACCGTGGCTAAGCTCAAAATCTCATTGAGCAATGCCGGATTTTGCTCATATAGTCGTCTGAACGTTTGAAATAGGTTCAAACTATTCTGGATGTCCTCATCAGGGGAATCCATATTAGACAGAGCGTATTCACTCAAAGCTTTGGGATCAAACATGAGTTCCCGTTTTCATATTGCAATCAACAACCTAGAACAAGCAACACGCTGCAAGGCTTGAAAATTCTTGCGATGTTTAATAAAGCCGGCTATATTTCCCGAACAATCGATGTTCACACAGAAATTTTGTTCCTCATCGCGGATATGACATTCCTGATTCATACCCACATCAGACAGGGAAGAAGCCGACTTTGAAGGGCGGAGATGCACTGAGTTTACCCATCAGACTAATCTGAATCGCCAACCTTTGACAACAACTAAGAATTCCCAGCCAATGGAAAACCTTACGAGCTGTGCCCACTGCAGGCGATCGCTAAGAGCGTGACGCCACGACCTCTCAACTACCCCTCATGGATTCTCCGGCAGGAAGACCTCAATGATTGAAGACGTAACCGCCCGGCGATATCGCTGCGTTATCACTGTTCTTAGGCCACAGCGTAGCGCATCACCCCATGAAGAAGGGGGGCGTCACCCCCTGGCCTCATAGCGATTTCAATTGATGTTGCCCTGACTTCACAAAGGCTCTACGTTGAGCAGCTCGGCCAAAGCTGCGTCACATTTTTTTTGTGAGCCCTGTCACGACTAGTGCCGCTCTAAAATCGAATTTGCTTAACTAGCCGATATATTCCTCAACCAAATTTGCGACGCCACAGTTCACCGTCCCAAAAGGCCATTAGACATGGCATCTCGATCACAAAGTTAAGCAATGCCAATTGCTTGAGATTGACACATTCGCTCCCTGCTGTCCCCCAATTCAACGGGGCCTGACTCTAGGTTCCTCAAAATTGGAGCCAGGGGAACCCAGAGCCAGCCAAGAAAGTCCTGCCTTGATTCAAAAACGCGACTGGCCTGAGGGAATGATTGAAGCACGACTCCTCACGGAGCGGAATTGCTACGGAGCACAGGACAAGATAACGACTAACGACGGCAGGCTCTGGAGTTATGGTGACGAAGTAGTGGCTATGTGCAATGACCGACCGATCTAGAGCCGGCTGATGACGCAGTGAGCTAACGTCCACTCCCTATTCAGAGAATCGTGATGCGTTTGATTAAGTGAGCTGCCTGACTGATTGATCGGGTCTCAGAGGTTAGGATAATTAGCAGAAAATTTGAAACGCTGATTGAGGTGTGAATTTATGGCAACGCCCAACATCGAAATTTATACTTGGAGCCGCTGCCCTTTTTGTATTAGAGCGAAGGCCTTGCTCGACCAAAAAAGCGTCGACTACACCGAGTATTGTATTGATGGTGACGAAGACGCTAGAGACCAAATGGCCGAAAGAACCCAGGGCAAGCGCTCTGTCCCTCAGATTTTTGTCGATGGGCAGCATCTCGGTGGCTGCGATGACATCTATGGGCTGGATCAGCGGGGCCAGTTAGATCCGCTACTGGCGGCCGGGCAAGCCTAATAAAGAGCATCCGGCAAAACTCTGCGTGACTAAAACCCCTCCCCCTCAAGATGTCAGGCTGACCTAGCTTGGGGAGGAGGGAAGCCTTATGAGCAACATGGGCACGTCGGGAGACGAGCTTTAAGCTGCTGATACCGCCCGCTGACGACTATCCTCATGATTTGCTCGGTGATTTTGCCGAGGTTGCAGCAACCCATAACCCCCGTGGTTGCGCTCGTAGGCAACGTTGATCTCACCCGTCTCGGCATTTAAGAACATGTAGAAGTCGTGATCGACCAGTTCAAGCTGTTCGAGAGCGTCGTGAACGGTCATTGGTGGCATAGAGAAATACTTGGTTCTCACAACAGCCTCAGGCAATACCGGAGCCTTGGCTAATACTTGAGAAACATCAACAGTCGGATCTTCAGTCGTGACCAATGCATCGTTAGGTTTCACCGATGAAGAATTACGATTTTGTCGCTTTTCCTTGTATTTCCGCAGTTGACGGGTAATTTTATTCGCGACCAGGTCAATGCTGGCGTATAGGTTTTCGCTGCTTTCTTCGGCTCTGACCACGGCACCGTTAATGTAGAGTGTGACTTCAGCACTTTGCTTGGGGGTTATCCGAGCATTTTTAGCCACTGACAGGTTGACGTCTACTTCGTTAGTCAGGTGTTCGAAATGATGAACAGCTTTGGAAATTTTCTGGTCGACGTAACTGCGGATGGCATCTGTGATCTCAATGTTTTTGCCTTGAATCACGAGCTTCATAGAGTCGCCTCCGTACGATATTCCTTACTGATTTCACCCTAACACCTTGTATTCTGGACGACAGTTGCCTTCAGAATCCTTTGCAACCGTTGATATTTCTTGATTGCTTTTTTTGAATTTTTCTCTCCATGAAGGACTGCGGATCTGCTATGAGTCGCTTGAGCGGAGCTGATGTGCCCGCGATAGCTCCGCCGCCGTGCCGTTTGTACCGCTTGGGCCTGATTCCCTATACGATCGCTTGGGCCTGGCAAAAAGATCTACTGCAGGCGCTGCGTCAAGAGCCCACTCGTCCCGACACTTTGTTGTTGCTGGAGCATCCAGCCGTATACACCCTAGGTCAGGGATCAGATGAAACCTTCCTCAAATTCACACCTCAACCTCAAATGCCCCCAGTGGTGAAGATTGAGCGCGGTGGAGAAGTGACTTACCACTGTCCGGGGCAGCTTGTGGGATACCCGATTCTCAACTTGCAGCGGCATCGTCCCGATCTGCATTGGTATTTGCGGCAACTTGAGGAAGTGGTGATTCGCACGCTGGCGGTTTTCGATATTCCTGGCGAGCGCTTAGCCGGGCTGACGGGTGTTTGGGTTCATGGGCACAAGGTAGCGGCCATTGGGATCAAGGTCAGCCGCTGGATCACCATGCATGGCTTTGCACTCAACGTGAATCCCGACCTATCAGGCTTTCAGCACATTGTCCCCTGTGGCATTGAGGACAAACCGGTGGGCAGTCTGGCGCAGTTTTGCCCCGAACTTACCCGTTCTGAGGTTCAGGGCGTTTTAGAAGAGGCATTTGCCGAGGTCTTTCAATGTCAGCTGCAGCTACAGACCCCTGCCACGCTCTCCGCCTGATAACGCTTTAGGCAAGCGGGCAAAATCGCTGGGGAGATCCAAGCCAGGGAAGCCCCCTGGAAAATCTTGTGGTCGAATAGCAAAAGGCCTTCCCCTCCCCTGAGAACGACCTAGACGCGGGGCATCGCGGCGCGGATGACCCCTGACGATTTTAAGGGGTAGAGTGGCGCGATCTTGTCGTGGAGCATGGCGCTGAAAACCGATGCTGGGCGGCTGAGTTAGGGGCTCAGAGAGCACTCAAAATCGCCACCAGAGGCTCCTTCAATCACCCCCTTAGTCCCACAACTATCATCTTTGGGAGCCGGCGTCATGAAGGATTAACCTGAAACTCGCGATCGCGCGTTACAGTATAAATGACTATGGGTGCTCAGTGTGGATGCGGGCTGCTAGCGGGAAATACGGAATCGCCATTTTGCGATCACCTCTGGCAATCGGCTTAAATCAACGACCTCAAAGGGTTGTCAATCCTTGGAACTTCGGCGATACCGACGTTGGCCAAGCAGTTTGTGTTGAGCAGCTACCAAAACGTCTCATGGATGAAGGGTTTATCTCGCCGGGCACCGACGACAGCTTTTTTACATCAAGTCCGTCAGTATTAGGTGGGACTGAGCCACAGTCTTTGCGGTCTGCCGCCGGGCCTTCTGAGCCTCTGAGCTATCCCGTAGCGCTCCCACAGAACGGCATGCAACGAGTGGATACAGGGTTTCCGTTGGTTTCACGCACGCAGCGGACTTCGCCCAGTCTCGGCGTGAGCCACGCCAGCCCGATCGCTCCGATGAGAGCCCGCGACAGTGCTGCTTTGGCGGAGATGTTTGACGGCGATCGCCTGTCTGAGATTACCTTAGACATTCACCGATATTTGGCCCGAGCTTACCCGGAACCCTGTTGGGAAGATGAGCCCTACGAATTTCTCCACGGGTATGTTTAACGGTTTAGCCAGTACTCAAACCAGTGCAAGTTCATCCCTAACGAACGCCAGTTCGG
>CALCPB010000340.1 GCA_937897665.1 uncultured Halomicronema sp.
CGCGCTTTAAAATTTGAGCAATATCCGGGGGCAGCGTGGCCTCGGTCGCAGTTGCATCTTGACTGCGGCCTCTCTGAGACTGAGTCGTGGATGCTGTGAGGCTACTCCTAGAACTAGTTGCTGAGCTGCTAGTTGTATGGGCATAGGCTGGAGCCACTCCCGTCAACGCTATCCCGACCCAGAGCAAGACAGTTAAAACCACAAAAGCAAGGGCTCGCCGCAGGGTAAATCCTGGGGGACGAAGGGCTCGGAAATCTAGACAGCTAGGCACAGTCAGTCACCTCGATTAGGCAGCGATTAGGGCTTCAGCAGTACGCTTGCCATGGGCTAGGTCAAGCGTAATATCGGCGATCGCCGTTAAGGGATCAATCCACGGCAGGGGGAGATCGGGAATCTGCGCCAGACCCACAGAGAGTTCAGTGCAGCCAGCGATGATCACTTCAGCACCTTGATCTTTGAGCCAGTGGGTCGCATGAGTCAAATCCAACAGCGCCTTTTTCGACACCTGCACGCCTGTGGTTTTTATTCCCCATTCCGGATGGTAGATCGACTGCATGATGCGTTTTTGCATGGGTGAGCTGAGCGCGGGACTGACGGGTTTGAGACCGACCTGGCTTAAACTTTTGTGATATAGCTGAGTTTTCAGCGTGCCGTCTGTGGCTAAAATGCCGACCCGGCGAACCTGGGGATACTGTTCACGAATGCATTGCGATGTCGCGCCCATCAGCGGAATCCAAGGAATCGTTAACTGAGATTGGACGGCGGCATAAAAGGCATGGGCCGTGTTGCAGGTCACAATCAAAAAGTCAGCACCGGCCCGTTCTAACCGATGACCATATTTGACTAACCAAGGTGTGCAGTCGGGGGCCAGCCCTTGAATGCTTTGGGTGCGATCGGGAATCTGGGTCGCATTCATCAAGATCCATTCAGGATGATCCTGATCGCGACAGGCTCCGCGTTGGCAGCTGCGGTTCAACAAAATCTGCTCAAACTGAATATGGGCGAGTGGCCCGACCCCGCCAATGATGCCGGGCATCGCGGTTTGAGGATTGATTCTGGCAGCGATTGAGTTAGCCATAGCATTGTCCAGAGAAGGGAAGATGAGCATTCGATGTGGTTTACCAACTGCCTGAGGACTCACCTCAACGGCCACGTATAGAAGTTGACGCTTGATGATCAAAACTACACGCAGCTTTCCCGGACTCCTGATGAAGTTACAAACAAGTTCTTAAAGAGTTTGCGAATCAAACATGGTTTGGATGATGTCGTGACCAAAACCAAATGATGATTCTGTCATTTTCCACCATCGAGTGTAGAAAATCTGTTTTATGCCAATTTTCTACACCGTAGTGACTGAAGCAATTCCTCCAGGCAGAGGCTACAGCAGGCGAAATTCTCTAGACAATATTTGACCAAGAATAACTGCTGGATACAGGTGCCTTTGATCGCTGTTTTGTTTGAGCGATCGCTCGTTAGCGGATTTATAAAATGGCCCAAGCCATCGCCGCTAAGAGAGTTGCGATGGCTTGGGCTGCCCCGATCTCAGGGTTGGGATTCTGCCAAACCTTTACAGAAAATTGCCGATCCTAGAGACTTTATCTAAGTACAGATGCCTGACAATGAGGCCATCACCGATGATGAACGAGAGGTGATCAGCTGTCTGTACCGGTTTTAATTGTCATCTCTTGCTGAACTGCTAACCCAATTTCCAGTGCCTCTTGCAAAAACTGCTGATATTCGGTCGCCTGATTGCTGACATGGAGTGCCTGCAGCGCGGCCAAGTTGGTTTCAATGCTGCCCATCAGGTCGCGGCCCTGCTGAAGCACAGTCTGATGACAGCGCAAGATTCGCTCCGTCATCAGGGCGGAGATCAAACTGTCGCGGGTCGCCTGTAGTGCTGCGATAATTTCGGTGCGATTGAGCATGCTGGAGGCAGCGGCAGGCGACTGGGCCAGGCGCAACTCATCCATCACTCGAATCGTTTGCACAATGTCGTTGTGTCGGTCGACCTCATCCAGCAGATGCGACAGCGTCTTGAGCGCTTTGTAGCGCTGCCACTGATAGCCATTCCAGGCAATCGCCACCGCGATCGTCACCCCGATTACAACCGCGATCAGCCCAAACAGGTTGCTGAAGTTGGCCCAACTGCGGACGATAACTAACCCAAGGCCCAAGCAAACAATAAACACAACCGCCAGGATCGAAAATTCTGCCACTAAAAACGAGCCGAGTTGACCGGGCGATCGGAGGGCTGACGGCCTTACCACGCCACCAATAAATATCTTGCCGACTTCTAATTCTGTGAGCTGCTCAAGCTGATCTTGACTAATGATTAAATCCTCTAAATCAGATTTCATACGCGATTTAAGTTGGCAAACTGCGATCTAAAAGTCATGCTCTCCCCTGGTTGATAAGCGTCTTTGCCGGGCGTTATTGATATTTGAAGCATTCAATTTCCGAACAAAAACCAGCGAATACTTGTAATGATTTGAGCATAGAAATTACTTTCGATGGGCCTGAATAGCTGAAACGGCTCTCCGGGTGCGCCGAAGAAGGGTCTGAGCGTCCAGCCCAATTGACTGCCCACTAACCCATATAGGACGAGCCAAAACAGCAGCAATCTTTGGCGGATCGGCGGGGTCTTTTCGTCAAATTTCATGACGCTTTTAACCCCGCGATAAAAGAGCTGCACGCCAATAAAGCCGGTCAGTGCAAAGATAGCCACATTCAGCAGCAGAAAGAAGTGATAATCGCGAATTGAAATTAGGAAGAAGAGCGTCACGGGCGCAAAGCTAAAGAGCAGCACGCTAATGACCGAAACGGTCGTCAGACTCAGAACAGCGTATTGCTTGAAGCTAGCCTGCGACCCGAAAAGAATGTCAAAGAAATAGAGCGTGGGCAGACAAATTAGCAGCGTCAGCAGGTATAAAGCCGGTAACTTAACTGTCGAAAGCAACATCTGCTGCCAACCATTTGAGGCCCCGACAATAGCGCCATAAATGGCAAAAAATAAGGAGCTGGCGACAATCAGCGCCACAATTTTCGATTCTAGTTTGGTGCCGTTGCGAATTTCTTCTAAAAAGCTGGGGCGATCGCGCAGTAAGGTGATCAGCGTCGAGAAATAATTCATCGTGTTTTGAGTCAGCTCCACAATGTAGATTCACTCGGACGATAGCAATTACTCAGGTCGGATTTAGTTTGATTTCGGTGGGTGATCGCCCTGCCACGGTGTGTTGTGAGGCAGATCAATCGGGCTGATTTGTTAAGCAACGAAATTAGTTCTAGGTGTTACGGCAGATCAGGCTTTAATCCCGATTCTGTCGACCATAACTACTAAATTAATGCCAGTTTGGGTGAAGCCAATCCCTGTTTCTTTACCCTCCCAGAGGGGATTGTCGCCTCAACTGGCGGGTAAGCGTGTCTATCCCGAACTCGGGTTGATTACGACTCTGCTTTCCCGATGTGATGAGTAAACAGGCCCCAGAATGCCCAGACGCGATCGCGATTCGGTGGGGTAAAGGGCCGCTGACCCGGCCTCAATCCCCAGTGCCGCACCTCAATGTAAAAAGTGACGGATGCCGGTCATGGCCATCACGACCCCCAACCCGTTCGCTGCCTTGATCGAGTCTTCGTCGCGCTTACTGCCCCCTGGTTGCACGATCGCCTTAATGCCCGCCGCCGCTGCCGTGCGCACGGAGTCATCAAAGGGAAAAAAGCCATCACTGGCTAGAATTGCGCCTTGCGCTTGCTCATTGGCTTGCTCTAGGGCAATTTTAACGGCTCCAACTCGGTTCATCTGACCAGCTCCGACGCCTAGTGTGGTGCGGTTTTTGGTGATTAAAATCGCGTTGGATTTAACGTGTTTGACTAAGCGCCAGGCAAAGAGCAGTTCTTCTAACATGTCAGCATCGGGCTTATGGTCGGTGACGATTTCCCATTCTGAAGGGTCATCTTCAATCGTGTCAGCTGCCTGCACCAAAAAGCCTCCGGCAATCGCCTTAGCCGTATGAGCCGGACCGCTGAACAGGTCGGGCAACAGGAGCACCCGCAAGTTTTTCTTTTGGGTCAAAATTTCTCGGGCATCGGCATCGCAGCTAGGAGCCACGATGCACTCGAGAAACGTCTTTGAGAGCGCTGTTGCCGTGTCATGATCAATCGCGCGGTTGAGGGCCACAATGCCGCCAAAGGCGGATATCGAATCGGCGTCAAAGGCCTTTTGATAAGCTTCGGCGAGCGAATCTCCCTGGGCGGCACCGCAGGGATTGGTATGTTTGAGCACGGCGGCCACCGGCAACTGGGGCGGAAATTCGGCCAGAATACGCCGCGCGGCTTCTAAATCGACCAAGTTGTTGTAGCTCAAGGGTTTACCTTGCACAAGTTCCGCTGCGGCCCAACCCGACGGCACGTTGCCCGCTTGATACCAGGCCGCCGCCTGGTGAGGATTTTCACCATAGCGCAGCAGTTGGCGCTGAGTGCCCGTAAGCGTCCATCGCTGGGGTAAAGCCGCACCGGCTGTTGCCTCGACTTTTGAGGTTGATAGGTAATTGGCGATCGCCTGATCATAGGTCGCCGTATGCCAAAAGGCCTGCCGAGCACAGTCTTGCCGCAGTTGAGGAGAGGCTTCGCCGCCGCTTTCGGCCATTTGTGCCAAATACATTGGGTATTGATCGGGCTGACAAAGTACGGTGACGTAGGCATGATTTTTGGCTGCCGCTCGCAGCAGGGTGGGGCCGCCAATATCAATTTGCTCGATCGCGTCAGGCAGCGCGACATCGGGTTGGGCAATCGTTTGCTCAAAGGGATAGAGGTTAACCACCACCAAGTCAAAGGCCCGAATGTCGTTTGCCGTCATTTCTTCGGCATCGCTGGGCAGGGCCGGACGACCCAAAATGCCGCCGTGAATGCGGGGATGCAGCGTTTTCACCCGACCGCCTAAAATTTCTGGTGAGCCGGTGTAGTCAGCGACTTTGGTGACTGGCAGACCGGCCTCAGCGATCGCTTTAGCGGTGCCGCCGCTGCTCACGATCTCAAAGTCAAAGGATTCCACCAGTGCTTTGGCCAGATCCACCAGTCCCGTTTTGTCCGATACGCTCAGTAGTGCTAGCCGCGACATGCCCGTTGTCTCCGTCTCGTGTAAATCTCAATATACCGGGGTAGAAGAGAAGGAAGATTCTAAATTCTTAAACTCAATTATAACAATGAAATATATCTTTTTACCTAC
>CALCPB010000341.1 GCA_937897665.1 uncultured Halomicronema sp.
AGCTCAATGCACCGTCAGGGCTGGTCTGGGGGCCTCATCGCTGGGCGTGACTCACTCTACGATAGGGAGGGCTGCTGAAGCGTCTGAGTGGCGACATGGGTGGTGCTGGAGTTTAGCGACTGCAATCAAGGGGGTGACCGTGAAGCAACCTGTCATGCGAAGACTGGATCAGGGCGACAGTTGGCGGCACTGGTGCCGCCCTGCCTGGAGCGTGAGGGCGATGGCCGGGCTGCTGGTAGGATTCATCGCGCTCTCAACGGTGAGCTGTACCTTGCCCCAGGTGAGTGCGGAAGATCGGCTGTTCTTGCCCCTTAGCGTTGAGCTGTTAGATGTCGCCGTCTTGCCAGAGCAAACTTTCGCCGAGACGCCCGTAGGTGGCCTGTCAGCGCTCGCCTATGATGCGCAAACCGACCTGTTTTATGGGCTATCAGACGATCGCGGGCGGCTGGCCCCCTTCCGGTTTTATACCCTCGATATGCAAACGGGGTTAGATCCTCAGGGCGTGCCCAAAATCCAGGCCGTTGACGTGCGTCAGGTGACCACCCTGAAGGACAGTAACGGTGACGAATATCCTGCCGATCTCCTCGACCCCGAAGGCATGGCGCTCTCACCCCGGCGATCGCTGCTGATTACCAGTGAAGGGGTTGCCTCCACTCAATCGCCCCCCGCCCTCAACGAATACGATCTAGCGACGGGCGTCCTCAAAACGGAGTTTCGCATTCCCGACCGCTTTATCCCCACGGCGGCCACCGACGAGTCTGCTGCCCGCGGCATTCGCGACAACCAAGGGTTTGAGGCCCTCACCCTCGGCCCCGCCTCCAGCGCCGGAGCCTTTGAACCCTTTCGCCTGTTTATGGCGACAGAATCGGCGCTGGCCCAAGACTTTGACCCCAATCCCGAGCAGCCCCTCGTTAACCGATTTTTACACTATCTCATCGGCCCTGATCAATCGACTTTTATTGCCGAATATCCCTACCCCCTCAGCCTTGAACCCTTAGGCGCAGTCAGTAATGGTCTCTCAGAAATCCTGGCCATTGACCAAGGTGGACATTTCCTCGCCCTCGAACGGGTCTATGGTATTCGCGGGTTTGAAATCAAACTTTTTCAACTTGCTACTGGTAGCGCCAATGATGTGTCAACCTTCGCCAGCCTGCCCACCCTAGAGCAGCTCAACCCGATTCAAAAGCAGCTGGCACTTGATTTTGCGACGCTCGAGCTGCCGGTGGCGGCGATCGACAATTTAGAGGGCATGACGTTGGGGCCGCCGCTGCCTGACGGTACTGCTAGCCTCTGGCTGATCAGTGATAATAACTTTTCCCCAGAGCAAACTACTCAAGTGTGGTTATTTCGACTTGCCATGAGTTGATCAATAGACAGTTGAATCGTCTTGAATAAGTCGCTAATCGCGCGCTCAAACCGCAGGCTCTAGAGCCCCGCTGTAGAGCAAAAACCGCAAGCCCTTAAAGCCACTCGGTTTGACCCAAACACGCTGACAAAAGAAATAGAGAAACCGTTTTGGGGCAGAGCAACTTTTGCGGAAAACTATGTTTATGGGCCACAAAGCTGATAAATTGAGCGAGTATTAGCGAAGTGTTTGATTGATTAATAAGAGAGTTTTAGTCATCGGCGGCGACGGTTATTGCGGTTGGGCAACAGCGCTTCATTTGTCTAATCAAGGCTACGAAGTAGGCATTTTCGACAGTCTGGTGCGACGGCACTGGGACGGGCAGCTCTGTGTCGATACCCTCACCCCGATTGCCCCTATTCAGTCTCGATTGCAGCGTTGGAAAGACTTGACCGGTAAGGATATTGAGCTCTTCGTGGGGGATTTGAACGATTATCCCTACCTCGAAAAAGCTATGCTGCAGTTCCAGCCGGAGGCCGTCGTTCACTTTGGCGAACAGCGATCGGCGCCCTTCTCGATGATCGATCGCGAGCATGCCGTCCTCACCCAGACCACTAACGTCGTTGGCAACCTTAACCAGCTCTACGTTCTGCGCGATCACTTTCCTGATTGTCACTTGGTCAAATTGGGCACCATGGGCGAATATGGTACGCCCAACATTGACATCGAAGAGGGTTACATCACCATCGAGCACAACGGTCGCAAAGATACCCTGCCCTATCCCAAGCAGCCGGGTTCTTTCTATCACCTATCGAAGGTGCATGACTCTCACAACATTCACTTCGCCTGCAAAATTTGGGGCTTGCGCGCCACGGATCTTAACCAGGGCGTTGTTTACGGCGTGCTGACTGAAGAGACCGGCATGGATGAGTTGCTGATCAACCGGCTCGACTATGACGGCGTCTTTGGGACTGCCCTCAACCGTTTTTGTATTCAAGCCGCCGTGGGTCACCCCCTCACCGTCTATGGCAACGGCAGTCAAACCCGCGCCTTTTTAGACATTCGCGATACCGTACGCTGTGTGGAAATTGCCATCAACAATCCGGCTGATGCGGGCGAGTTCCGCGTCTTCAACCAGTTCACTGAGATGTTCAGCGTGGCTGATCTAGCCATGACGGTGAAAAAGGCCGGCAATTCACTCGGGTTAGACGTCGAGATTAACCATCTTGAGAATCCTCGGGTAGAGGCCGAAGACCATTACTTCAACGCCAAAAACACGAGCTTGCTGGGCTTGGGGTTGGAGCCTCACTATCTATCCGATTCGCTAATTGACTCGCTGTTGAACTTCGCCATGAAGTATAAAGGACGCGTCGATAAGAGCCAGATTCTGCCCAAGGTACAGTGGCGTCGATAGATGCGCTTTTCTTCGTCACTAAAGACACAGGAGGTTAGGTTTCTCAAAGATTCACTGAAGTCAACATCGCTTCAACCCGGATCGTGAAACCTAGCCTCTTTTGTGTTGTGTCAGTGTTTGTTGTGATGTTTTAGCCCCCGTTACGAGACCATGCGCATAGCCCTCTTTACCGAAACGTTTTTGCCCAAAGTTGACGGCATCGTCACCCGCCTCAAACATACGGTCGAACATCTGCAGCGGCTAGGCGATGAGGTCATGGTGTTTTGCCCAGAAGGTGGCTTAAAAAGCTATCAGGGAGCGCAAATTCACGGCGTCTCGGGCTTGGCGTTTCCCCTCTATCCTGAGCTGAAGCTGGCCCTGCCGCGGCCTTCCATTGGTGAGGCGTTAGAAAAATTTAACCCGGATCTGATTCACATTGTGAACCCCGCGGTGTTGGGCATGGCGGGACTGTTTTACGCTAAGACGCTCCATATTCCCCTCATGGCGTCTTACCATACCCACTTACCCAAATATCTGGAGCATTATGGCCTGGGCATGTTGGAAGGGGTGATGTGGGAGCTGATCAAAGCCGTGCATAATCAGGCGCGGGTGAATTTAGTGACCTCCACCGCCATGCAGTCGGAACTCAGCGACCACGGGGTCGAGCGAGTACGAGTTTGGCAACGGGGAGTGGATACCGAGTTGTTTCGCCCGGCATTGGCCAGTCGCGACATGCGCGATCGCCTCAGCCAAGGTCATCCCGATGCGCCCCTGCTGCTCTACATTGGTCGCCTCTCCGCTGAGAAAGAAGTTGATCGCATTAAGCCAGTGTTAGAGGCGATTCCCGAAGCCCGGCTGGCCTTGGTGGGCGATGGCCCCCATCGCGAAGACTTAGAAAAGCACTTTGCTGACACCCACACCCACTTTGTCGGCTATCTTGCTGGAGAAGAACTGGCGGCTGCCTATGCCTCCGCCGATGCCTTTATCTTTCCGTCGCGCACGGAAACGTTGGGGCTGGTGCTGCTAGAGGCGATGGCAGCGGGCTGCCCGGTGGTAGCAGCCAACGCGGGTGGCATTCCTGACATTGTGACTGACGGCGAAAACGGCTACCTGTTTGACCCCAAAGACGACAATGGGGCGATCGCTGCCACCCAACACCTGTTAGATCGCGGGGCTGAGCGCGAACTAATGAGTCGCAATGCCCGCATTGAAGCTGAAAAGTGGGGCTGGAATGCTGCCACCCAGCAGCTGCAGAAATTCTATACGGCGATTTTAGATGCCGACTCGATGCCCTTTGCGGCTTGAGCCCCTTGAGCAATAGCTCCGTGAGCGCTCAGTGATGCCGCGATCTGGCAGCTCTTCCCAAATATCGTTAGGCTGGGACAGTAGGCCAGAGTTGGGCAATGCCGTGAAGCGTCATCAGGCTAACGATATTTGGGAAGAGCTAGTCGCGATCGCTGCATCCATCACCTGGTGGGGGCGACAGCCGATGTCCATGGAACGATTTCCCACCATTCGTCAGGTCCCCGTTCGCACCCCAACGCCCTCGACATCTTCCCAGACTGCCATTGGCGAGCTTAGCGAAGCCGATGACGCCGCGATTAAAACCGTCATTCGACAGCAACTGGACGCGTTCCAGGCCGATGACGCGGAGCTGGCTTTCAGCTTTGCGAGCCCAACCATTCAGGCCCAATTTCAGTCAGCTAATCAGTTTATGGCGATGGTGCGATCGCAGTATGCCACCGTATACCGGCCTCAATCAGTCGAGTTTGGTGACTTGGAATGGGTTGATGGGAGTCCTGTGCAGGCGTTGATAGTGCTAGGACCAGTTGGCGAGTGGATGACCGCTTACTACCCTATGGAACAGCAGGCCGACAGCACTTGGCGCATCGCGGGCTGTCTGCTGGTGCCCTTACCGGGTGAGACGATCTGATCCCAGAGGAGAAAGAAACGAGTTTGGCTTAACCCGAACTGGCCTTGCTTAAGGAGAGGTGCCAGCCAGTACTCAGCGGAGCGCTGTCCCTCATCGCCGCCGCAGCTTGCTCACCAGCTTTTTTGAGAATTGTACATTCAACGATTCGCGGTCAGCCCACTCTTGCAAGATGCGATAAAACAGCTGGCGATCGGGGGCCTGCAAAACTGCCGTTTGATCAGCGGTTTCAATCGCATAGGGATAGCCGCCTCCCACGATCACTTCTGCTTTGACCCAATCAATCACTGACCCTGCCAGCCCGGCTTCCCACAGCCAGTAGGGCATCTCCAGCCGGGCCGGGGGGCGATCGCGACTCGTCTGCAAATAGCTAAAGATCACCTGATCCTGCTGGTCGCCGTAGTGGGTCAAAATGCCCTCGCGATCGCAGCGGAGCAGCGGCGTGCGATCGCCCCATTTCATCAATCGTCCTAACAGCTGGGCATCGTAAATCGTCTCTACCGGCTTCAGTTTCGGATCATAGTGCTGCAGCAAGGTCGTGACATCGCGAGCGTAGGATGTGTCGATGTAGCCCACCAGCGGTACGCGCCGCTGGTGGCTGGTCTGTAATAGCTTAACCATGGCATCGACATAGGCTTTTTGACTCTCGGGGTCAAAGGCATCGGCAAAGGTGACCACCAGGGAGCCATCAAACAGCACCAGGGTGCGCTCAGGACGCCCACAGGCTTCCATATAATCCACCAGGCGCTGCACTTCCATCTCAAAGCGGCGGATATTGACCCGCCGATCGACCGGGTCGCCGCGATGGCCGACTTTCAAATCTTCTGGCGTTAAGACATCGAGGGCAATATCTTTGGTGTAGTCGCCGTTAGCCGCATGGGGATTCTCGAACCAGCCAATTTGCACTAGGGCGATGGGCAGCGAGACATCTTTGCTAGGAAAGATTTGCGAGCCATCTACAGCAAAGGTGGTGATGCCGGATAGCTTTGATTTCACCCATCCCAGGCTATCTTCGCGATTGGCCCACTGATGGGCATTGGGGATTATCCCTTTTTTGACTGCCGTAAAAGATTCAAGCGGATGGGCACCGATGCTCGGAGCCGATAGCGCCGTAGCGATCGACTCGCAGAGCTCAGTCGTCAGGGCACGCCAAGCTTTACGATAGCGCTGGAGATCAGCCCCCATGGTTTGATTAAAGTCTGTGAGCTGCTGCTGCTTTTCGTCTAAGACCGCGCGGATCTGAGCCGGGCTGACTGGCATGAATTCCCTTCTCTCTCAACCTAGAACGAATGTATTGTATCGCGTTTGAGAAAAGCGATCGCCCTGAGTCAACAGTTTGCTGACTGCTTCGGGGACGCATCTAAATCTTGCTCAAAAGTAGAGAGCTATAGAATCTGCCTAACAGTGAGCCAAAAAGTCCAAGGCTGATCTCACTTAAGCCAGAAATAAGCGGTAGGC
>CALCPB010000342.1 GCA_937897665.1 uncultured Halomicronema sp.
GGCCGAGCGCACGATTCCTGAGGCATGGCCACGATCATGCCAAACCAGCGGAGTTACAGCGGCAGGTAGGTGAATTTGACTGAACATGGCGTCATTTTAGTGACGGTAGACACCCAAGAAACGGCTGTGGCGATCGCTCAGTCTCTGGTCGACGATCGCTTAGCGGCCTGCATCAACTTGTTTCCCCTCCATTCGGTGTACACCTGGAATGGGCAAGTGCAGCAGGCCGTCGAGTGGCAGCTGGTGATCAAAACGGATCTGGGCTTGTTCGCCGCGATCGAACAAGCCCTACAAATGCTACATCCCTATGATGTTCCCGAAATCATCGCTTTGCCCATTGTGCAAGGGTCGACTCCCTATCTGGCCTGGCTAGCCGCTAGCACCGCTCCACTCCCTTAGCGATCCGCAAGCAGAATACCCTTTGGTAAAGGCAAGATCCCACGGCGTGCGGCGGTTGGTAGGTGGCATGGAGATTCCGGTCAAATTACGACTTGAGCGATCTGGGTTGTCCTAAGCCAACTGCAGTTGGCGGCCATCCTGAGCTCTGGGGTTTAGGCGCAGTGCGGCTAGACTGATCGTTCTGGCGAAGATGTTGGCTGGTTGAGCGTTTTCTCATACAGAGCTTCGATCGCCGATAGGAGCTGGGATTGCTGCCAGTTTTGATAGATATTGGCCGCGATCGCGCAGCCGCCTGCCGCGACACCCTCTTTAACAAACCCGGCTTCATATTGTCGGAGGGCCGGATAACGTGACTCGGCAAAAGAAAGTTGTGTGGCCACGAGCGGTACGCCGCCGACTAAATCCGCCAGCCCCACGGTGTCACAAGTGGGATCTTCTGCGACCCACCGGGTAGTGCCCACGATAATTTTTTCCGGCTGCCAAGAAACCCGGCGATAGCGAGCGAGGGAGCGCGCTAGCGCATAAACGGCTAGCATTTGTGTCCCACCGGCAAGCATTACCCCGCCGTGACAGCTCGCACTCAATGCCATGGCCGCTACCACTACTTGCATTGGGTCGCCGATCGCCGCCACCAGATCTAGCGGATCAAGAGAGCGACCAGAGGCTTGCTGTGCTTGCCAGTGTGCTAACCCCTGGGTGGCGATCGCCTGTTTTTGAGAGTGGTTACAGGTCGCGTGACTGCTCCCAACCTGATTCTGCACCGGCAATCCTAAACCCAGCAGCAGCGCCAGTGCGGTTGTGGTGCCCCCGACCACGCACTCACCCAAAATGACGTAATCAGAGCCAGCTTGGCTGCCTAAGCGATGCCCCCACATGATCCCGAAACGGAATAAAGATTCGACTAGGCTACGCGGCAGCGCTTGCCCCGAACTCACGCAGGCAGCAGCTGCCCCGCGTAAGTCGATATGGGGCACGGTCGGCGCGAGTGGCAACCCCGCGTCAAAGATCAGCAGCGGAATCAGCTGAGTTGCGATCACGGCCCGTGAAATCAAGGCTGGAGAAACTCCCTCGACTAGGGGAGGTAACGGATGTTGAGGCGCTGGGGTCGGCCCGTGAAATAAAAACTCAGCATCGGCGATCGCCGTCGTTTGGCGCTGCTGAGGGGTACTGCCCGCTGCCGAAATACCGGGAATCAGCCCCGTTTCGGTGAACCCTAAAATACAAGCTAAGCGAGGCCGATGCCCGACATAGCGCCGTAACCATCCTTGCCCTTGGGCGACTTGAGTATAAACGCGATTCATCGGGCCAAAATTCATAGAGCAGGGATTCAGAGGGCCATCGAGGTTAACTCTCAAGCAGCTGTTGTACCCAGCCAGGAGGGGAGGGCATTTTTTCACCCAATCGCTCTAATAACAGCCAAGACGCCAGATGCACGGTAAAGAGATAAACCAGTGAGCTGAGCAAGACAATTACCAACGCGACGACCTGGATGAGGGTGGTATTTGACTGGCTCAAACTGCCCCAGTCCAAAAAGCCCAGATTGACCAGACGTTCTAGCACCCAGTAGATCAACTGGGTCGCCTGATTGATCAGGTAAACCCACAAGTCTTCTCCCAGCATGAGAGAGAGCAGCCATAGGCGGACAAAAAAGCCGAGGGCGCTGAGCAGTGTGCCGATACCGATCGAGAGATACCAAGCGGCACCGCGCCGCCACAGCCAGCCCAACTGGACGCCGAGCAAACCATAGGGCATGAGGTAAAGCAGGCTACGGGGGGGGCCCATCAGCACGGCTAACAGCAAGGTCGATACGAGGGCTCCCATCCAGGCAGCGCGATGCCCCCAGCGCAGATAAATCAGAGCAATCGGCAGAGGAAAGACAATCCGCAACAGCGGCCCAGGCGGAAAATAAGCATTGACCAGCCAAATTAGACTGGCCGCACTAGCCAAAAAAGCAGTCTCAACCATCGCCGCCGGGCCCACTTGGGGGCGCCGGGCGCGAGGGATGGCATCTCCCAAGGCGTCTAACGGGCGATAGTCGAGATAGGTTTCGACTTCGGCCAGTTCATCAGGGTCAGGCGCGGGGACATCGGCTCGCCACTCGGAAGTCGTCTCATCGGACGATCGCTCGGGAGAAAACTCAGGCATAGTGAGCGTTACACAAGAAGTTTTTCAAGGGCAACCACGTCAGGAATACGCATCACATCGCGATCTCGCTTCACCAACCCCTTTTTCTCAAGTTTATTAAGTACTCGTGTCACCGTTTCACGGGAAACTCCACATAGGCAACTCAGTTCGCGATGAGGCAGAATGGGAATCTCTAGTCCGCTAGCAGCTTTCACGCCCTGCCCATCGGCCAGAAATAGCAAAATATCAATCACGCGGGAGGTGCTATCCGATTCTCGCAGGCGTAACCGCCGATTGACCTGGCGAAGGCGACGGGCCATCAGCTGTGACAGACGAATACCGGCCTGCGGCTCCGCCTGAATCAAACTGACAAAGTCTTGGGCCGGCAAGTTGCCAATCACGGTTGGCACTAAGGTGATGACATCCGTTGAGCGCGGCACTTCATCGAGGGGAGCCATTTCGCCAAACAATTCGCCCTTGCCCAGAATGTTGAGCGTAATTTCCTTGCCATCAAGGTTGTAGGTGCGAATCTTGACCCAGCCGTCCAAAATGAAATAGACGGAGCTACCCCAGTCGTTTTCCAGCAGCAGCACCTGATTGGCCGGATGCCGACGGGTCACCACCTGAGCCGTTGCCTGATCGATAATATCGTCAGGCAACCCTTGAAAGAAGGGGGTCTCTCGGATGGGCATTCCCCCTATGGAATTGTCGCGGGATCCATAGCGGAAATCCATGAACTCTTAATATTAGAGATTTAACAAAAGTTTCCAAAAATCGCTCTATTTTGACAGCCAAGATTAATCAGTTAATCAAGCGATCGCCTACTCAAGCCATTAACTCAGCACAGCAAACGGTAGATACAGAAACCAGAAGACTCAACAAAAATCTCCTGTCAGGGGAGATAAGAAGATATGAGCACTGCTTCGGTCTCTTAGAATACCACTAGTCCAATCGCACTTTACGGATAACTCTGTTCCTACTTGCAGACAAAGTTGCCCCACCCATCTCAGGGGACGTCAGTCCTCTCAACAGTTGCCAGCTTCACTAGGCAGTCGGGGCTACAGCGAACCTGCGAGAGCGAGCCGATGAACCAGACCCGGCCAGTTCGGCAACTGATGACGGGCTCCGCGACTCCCCATCTGGCCGGTTTGTCTGACTCGTCTCGCTGCGGATGTCCCTCCTCCATCGAATTGCACGCCTGGGTGAGGCCCTGCCTGCGCGACTGCTCAGCCCCGCTTTGCCAACAGGCGCTTAGTTAAGCCGCTATTAAGGGCACACTACAGCCATTCCCATTGGTTAGCCCCAGCTTTGATTGACGGTCTTGATTAGAACAATAGTTAACGGTTTTGCCTGGGCTGTCCTACACTTTGGGCAAACCAAGCGTCGCACCCCTCTAAAACACAAGATTGAGTATGCTTAAGGCAGCCAAACGACAGTGCCCAATCGCATTGGTGCTTAGACGTTCAGCCAAGATCAAGAGTCAGTTTATTTCAGACCTCATCTGCTGTGGGTTAACTGTCGTCGGTCGGTTTTCAAGGAGGTCACAGTGACTTCACAATCAGGGCAACTTCAAGCACTTATTAACGAAATTGAAGCGCTACTAACCAAAGCTGCGCCCAAGTTGCCTTGGGTGATGTCAGGGGAGGCTAATGAGCAGCGGCGCGTTATGGAACAGGTGCTGGTCTATCTGCAAGCGATGCAGGCGACCGGTGTTCAATCACCTGGATGGGGACCGACGCCGACTGCCGGAGCCGAGATCGCCCCGACTGCTGATGAATCGACCGACGTCGCTGGTACTAACAGTCAGCAAGTTTTGCAAGCGCTGTTGCAAGAGATGCAGTACTTGCGGGTGCAAATGGTGCAGCCGCTGACCAATGAGGTCATGGCCCTGCAGCAGCAGCGCGAGGCGTTGAAGAATGAAGTCCGTCAACTTGAGATCGAGCGTTTGCAGCGGTCAGAAAGCGCCAACGCTAACGCTCTTAATCCGGCCTGGATGGACGATGTCGTGGGGCAGCGCAGTGCGGTGCTGCTAGAGCAGCTGACCCCGCAGTTTCGCGCCTTGCGATCGCAAATTGAGGTTGCTCCCGCCTTGTATGGGGCACTGCCTCCCGATGCCGCAGGAGTGGCAGCGGAGCTGCCGGCGTTGAATCCGCAGCAGCGTCTAGAGCAACTGCGGCAAATTCAAGCCCAAACCGACCATCTGCTGCTGCGACTAGACGGCAATCTCCGGACGGTGTTTGAGTCTTTAGACCAAAGTATTCAAAGCTACTGTGACACCCTCAATCAGGGGTTAGATGCCATGCATGGTTTGGGGCAGCAGGGAGAATTTGTCTTCCGCACCTTCATTAATCACTTGGCAGAGCAGCTACAAGATGAATCGAGCTATCTCATTAGTCGTCCAGAGCAGGCCCGGTTGACGGGGCAGGAGCGGGCAACTCAAGACCGCCCTGTGCGCTCGACGGATGCTGACTTCTCGGACAGCAATTTAGACGCGCTTGATTTGAGCAACGTTGATCTGAGCGCTCTTGATCTGGATGTCGTGGTAGAAGCCGATGAAGAGGTGACGCTCTTTCAGCTTGACGAAGAGTTGACCGACTTGCCCGTCGATGACTTGGATGATGATTCCGACGAGATGCCTGAGTGGGTTGAGCCTGACCCAGGCGAAGCCACCATGGTGCAGACTGAGCCGATTCCCTGGGCGGTTGTCACAGGGCAAGCCGCCGCCGCGGCGAACGATGCTCCTGCCGAGGTGACTGAAACCGATGCATACACCGAGGAAATTGATTCACTCTATGACAGTTTATTTGGCACCATCGGCGCAGCCTCTTCGATGCCTGCTGAAGATAGATTGGACGAAGCGGATGAGGCTGCAACAGCCGCCGTCAATGAGCCGTTGTTTACGCTGGACCAATCGCCTGAGACTCTGGAGCCAACATCGCCGGGCTCAACCCTGACCGATGCCCCCGAGGCGATCGCTCCCACTGAGCCTGCCGAGACAGCTTTAGAGTCGCTGCTTGAGGTCGCTGAGTCGCCCCCAACAGCGGATGACGCGGCGACCCCGCTTGATCCGCCAGCCGCGTTAGAAAATCTGTTAGGAATTGAGATTGCTGAAGAGCTGGCTCCGGTTGGGGAGGCTCAGAACGAGTCAGACGATATCATCACGTCTCTGAGCGAACTGCTGCCGACAACTGAGTCCGGCCAATCACCACCAGCCACCGCTCCGTTTGCTGCCTTTGAGGAGTCAGAAGATACCTTTATTGCGGCACCGCCGGAAGAGAATTTGCTCGATGCCCCCGCCGCCGACTCGGGGACGACGCTCGATTTTACCTTGGATGAAGCTACGTTCGGGCAGTTGACGTCTGATCTTTCCCAATTAGAAGGCTTTGCGGCATCTACCCCCGAGTTGGACATCCGATGATCCCAGTCTGGTAGAGGGGGCTGATGACGTAGACGAGGTGGATGAGGCCCAGGATGCTTTTAGCGAGACTCTAGATCCATTGGCGCTCGGTGACTCCATGGTTGACGACCGTGAGCTGCCTGATCACGATCCAGAAGCTGCTCCAATGCCCACCCCCGTCGAGCCCGATCTGGGCTCAGGCCTGGATGGCTTGTTTGCGGAGGAGCCGGCGATCGCGGCGGTGAATTCATCAGATGATCTCAGCCTTGCAGAAGCGGCTGATGACGGAGATGAGGTGGTGGATGATGCCCAAGACAGCTTCATCGATGCCCTAGAACCGCTAGGACTCGATAATTCCATTGTTGATGATCACGATCTACCTGAGCGCGAGTTAGAAGCAAGTTCAACCCCCACCCCCGTCGAGGCTGATCTGGGCTCAGATCTGGATGGCTTGTTTGTGGATGAGCCGGAGAGCGCACCGGTTAACTCATTAGATGCCCTGGTGTCAGAGCTGGCATCAGAGCCAGACCCCTTACCACCGGCTACGATCGCGGATGACTTCAACCGAGAACCCTCTGCCTCAGCTCATAACGTTGCCGATGCCTCTGCTACCGAAACCGCTGAGGATGGCTCCGATGCTTGGCTCGCAGATCTCGATTTGGATGGTCTGGATGCCGACTTGGACGCTGACCTGCCCGGCGCAGGTGATGCCGCCTCCACATCGAGCGCTCCTACGGACGCCGCTGAGGCGATCGCTTTAGACCATATCTTTGGCGACGATGCTACCTTGTCTTCGCCCATTTCGCCTTCAGCATCAGAATCTGACTTAGAGCCGTCAGCTGTCGATGAGGCCAGCGCCCAAGCTGATGATCGCCGCCTCACCGTGGCAGATGCCTTTGGCCCTGATGTCGATGATTTGGCTGAGCCGCTGAGTGATGTTCCTCCTGAGATATCTCCTGCTGCCGACGCGACCCTCAACCCACCCGTGCCACCCCCCACCGAAGAGTTAGCGCTGACTTTAGAAGAAGCCATCCCTCTAGAGCTAGAGCTGCCGGATTTTTCAGACAGCCTGTTGGAGATTGCCTCAGAGGCCGCTGACGGTGAGCCTGCGATCGCCGAAGACAATGCCAGCATTACCTTAGACGACGATTTTTTCCCTGATGATGTGTCGGAGACGGCGTCTGTGTCGCCGCCAGCGATGCCCGCCAACTCTGCTGCCGACCAGACCTCGCAGGATGATTGGTCTAAGTACGTGAGCGATGAGCCTGACGAGGACGGCCTGTTTGCTGCTGCCCCAGAGGTGCCGCAATCGTCGACAGTCGAGAGCGATGCGGTCGAGACAGCGGGCGATTTCTTATCATTAGGCGATCTGGATCTCGATCTCTCTCTCGATCTCGATGCCCCGATCTCTGAGAGCGAGACCATCAGCACCGCAGCCGAGCTGTTTGCTGATTTCCCTGATGACCTGCCCGCTCCCTCCCAGCCCCCAGCCCCAACCTTGCCCTTGACCGGCTCAGTGAATGATGGGTTCGTGGTTGAGGCAGATACTACAGAGGCTGAGCAAACACTGGCTAACCTCATCGCTACCATTCCTGAAAACAAGAGTGAAAGTCCGGAAGCTACCACCTCCCCAGAGGTTACTAGCACGACTGCGCAGAACGAAGATGAAGCTTTAAGCGCGGCGTTGGATAACTTGGCCGGGCTCGATCTGATGGGGACTGATCAGGCCGTCACAGAAAGTGATGAGGCTGCCGTGATTGCGCCGTTGATGCCTGAGTTAGACGAGGCGATCACGGCAGACATGACAGACATCTCTGACCCAGCTGCCGTGCCGACGGCTAGCGACGGTTTCTGGACGCCTGAGATGGAGGAGCAAATGGCCGCTGATTTTGCTGCCGCCTCAGAATCTACCCCTGATGCCGCACCCACCCTCGATGATGCCGTTGCTGCAGACGCACCGGGCCCTCTTTCTGACGACGAACTCGCCAACCTATTCCCGCCCCAGCCGACTGATGACACCGTCACCGTCGCTCCCCTTGATAACCTGGCAGTCCTTTTTGACGAAGATGACAGCACGGTGCCCGTCCCTCCAGAGATGGCCGCAGCGGCGACTCCAGAAGAGGATTCTGAGGTAGACCCAACCAATGCAGACCCATTAACTTTCCGCGACGATGACAACCCGGTATCTTCGCCCCGAGAGAGCGCCGCTGATGTCAGCCCAGAAGATACTGCTAGGGTGGAGCTAACCAGCGAAGATCCACTCACGTTTCTTCCTGAGGACACTGATTTCGGCGATCTGTTTCCCCCGACTGATGAGGACACTCCTGCCCCAGATGCGGCACTGCCAGTCACTGAGTCCGCGTCAACCTTGCCGTCTGTAGACGCCGACCTCACCCTGTTAAATACTGAAGATGACACGCCACCTGCAGACTCCGAGTTAGAGGCCGAGCCAGAGGCGACTGAGGCCGGTGCGACCTTCGGGATTGATTGGGATCCCATGGAATCTGACTTTGAGGACAGTGATAGTGACCTTACCGATGATCTAGACGGCGGTACTGACGAGCCTGAGGGCTTCGCTGCCTCTCCCCTGTTTGAGCCCCTTGAGTCATCGCCGACAGAGATTGTTCCCGATGATGAGAACAGTGATCAGGCCAGCGAGCTAGACCGTCTTCCTGAGCGCACTGAAGATGACTTAGCTACTGCGCCGCTGTTTGAGCCTCTCGATCTCTCGATGGAAGAGATCCCAGCTGCTGATCTAGAAGGTGATGAAGCTTTTCGCTCAGCCTTTGACGCTGATCTGGAGCTGACGCCTGAGCTCGCTGACGACGATGCGGGAGACACCCCAGAAATAGCCGATGTTGCCGTTGCTCCCGACAGTGATCGAGATCGCGGAGGCGAGACCGAAGTGCCGACGTTGGCCACTGAGTTAGATACCGAGTTAGCCGACGAGACTAATCCTGTTGCCTCCGATGAGACACCGGCTACTACGGAGAGTCGCGCGATCCCGCCCCTGCCGGTGGAGACACCGGCTATCCCCAAGGTAGAGACAGACGAATCTTTGGCGGAAACTGCAGACGAGTCTTTGTTTGCATCCTCTGGTCAGCTAGCTGCGATTCCGAGCGCCGACCCGGATGAGCCCGACGATGCCGTTGATTCAGGCTCTGGACTCGTCGAGGAGTGGTTTTTGGGCCTAGACTTTGGTTCGGGTGGCCTATCGGCTGTCTTGATGGAACAGGGAAGTGGCACTGCCCATCCTCTCTGTTGGTTGGCCGAGTCGGAAGCCGACAATCCTGGAGCCGCTACTTTCCGCCCTGCTACGGTTGCAGCTTTTCGACCGAGCGCTAGCGCTCCGGGGGCGTCATCAGAGCTACTCGCAGTCGGGCCAGCGGCCCTGCCGCAGCAGCCTCCTGAGAGTCCTGAGACGTGGCTTTTGCAGAGTCCTCGCCCGTTGTTAAAAGTCGGGATGCCCTATCAAACCATCGCTGGTGAGTGGGCTCCGGTGATTCAGTGGGCGGATGCTCAAACCGTTTCTTTGCAGCAGGTTTTGACTGCGGTGACAGCGCTGCTGTCACTCATTACCCATCCAGGTGAGTTGGAACTGCACCTCACTGCGGTGGGGTTAGACGATGAGATGTTGTCGGAGGCACTAGCCAGCTTGCAGGGCGTGGTGTTAGGACTCCCCAGCAACTGGTCAGATACCTATTGTCTGAATATCCGAGAGGCAGTTTTAGGCGCGGGTTTACTGGAGTCATCGAGTCAAATTTTCTTGGTCGAAGAGGCGATCGCCGCATTGCTCTCGGGATTACCCGATCCGAACGAACCGCCGCCCGAGTCTAACCGTCAAACGCAGACGCTATACCAATGCAATTGGCAGGGCGGCACTGTTGTCATCAGTAGTGGGGCTACTTGTACCGATGTCGGCATCGTTGACCTGCCTCAGCCCCTAGACGCCCTCAGCCGCGAAGACTTTAAGTTGCGCAATCTGGCCTATGGCGGTGATGCCTTAGACCTAGACATCATTTGCCAGCTGCTAATCCCCGCTGAGCGGCGACAGACGGTTTCCCCCAACGCTAGCCGTCAGGCCAGAGACGGGTGGAGTTGGCAGGCCACGTTGCCAGAAGTAACCAACGCTCATTGGGACGACCTGCACCTCGAAGCCCTTGACCTGCCACAGCTAGCTGAACCCGATACCAGTGCTCGCATCCATCTACGGCAGCGTTTAGAAGCTTCCAGACTGGGACAAAGTTTATTAGAGGCCGCCCGATACCTCAAACTGATCTTGCAAAATCAGAACCACTATCAGCTAGAGCTAGCCGATCAATCCTGGCGTGTCTTACGGCGAGACCTCGAAAGTCGGGTTTTGGTGCCCTATATTCAGCGCCTTAATCAACAGCTCAATGCTCTCTTGAGCCAAACCGGTTTAGCGTCTCAAGGCATCAACCAGGTGATCTGCACGGGTGGCAATGCGTCTTTTAACGCGATCGCTAAATGGCTGCGCCAAAAGTTTCCCAACGCCACCATTATTCAAGACACCTATCCCAGCAATCGCCCGCAAACGTGCAGTCGGGTCGCCTACGGTTTGGCTAATCTCTGTCGTTATCCACAGCTGCTGGATGTGCCTCGGCATCAGTACAGTGATTATTTCTTACTGAATGAAATGATTCGCACGGTGCCTGATACCCCTATGCCCTTTGAAGGCATTCTGCATCTGCTAGAAGAACAGGGCATCAACACAGATGCCTGTCAATCGCGCATTGCCGCCATTCTAGAAGGCCATTTGCCACCGGGACTGCGGCCCGATGCTTCGACCCAAGACTATCTCAGCCGCGCCACCCTAGCCAGCGCCACCTATCAGGAGCTGGCTGCCACAGCCTTATTCACGAAGCAAACTCGGCAAATCTACATTGTCAACCCGCAGCAGCGCGGTCTCCTTCGCGACTATCTTGCAAAGTTAATGCAAGATAAACACCAATCCCTGAACGAACCTTTAATCGCTGAGTTCGTTGCGATATAGATACCGTCTTTCTACCGGTGAAGCGCAAAGGCCAGAAATCTAGTGGTGGTCTGCGATAGCCACTTGAACGTCACGATAGCTCTAACAAGCTTTCTAAAGCACAGCCTTTTGCTTACCTAGGAAGTAAGCAAACAGGTACTTGAGTGACTTGATAGGGATCAACAGAATAAGCTGAGGACGCTTTGTCCACCAGCCTGGCTCTAGTACTAAAGCTTGGGCGAAAAATCGTAATGCTAAAACCCCATTGTCAGGTGTCAAACGTCCCTGGTCTAGACAGTGAAACAACAAATAGCGATAACGACCGGCAAAATATATGCTTTTCTTGAGAATCAGATTCTTGCGGTTGCTTAGATGCTTATTCATTACCTGAATATGACCTTTGGCTTGCCGCCTGATGTTATCTGACCAAGTCTTCGAAGAACAGCTTTTTCGATATAAAATTTGCACTTTTGGAACCGCGACAAATTGAAACTTTTCTGCCAGCATTAGCCACATGTCCCAGTCTTGTCCTGCCAGAGTATTTTCGTCAAAGCCCCCAACTGCTCTAATCGCCTCTGCTTTAATCAGAGGATTAGAGCCACTGGCAATAAAATCATCTATGAGCAGCTGCTCATAGACATCTCCTGCCATTTCAATGTGACGACTATGTTTCAAAAAATTGCTGTTTTCGTCAATGAAATCTGTCCAGCTATAGGCAACGGCTGCTTCTGGCGTATTTTGTAGAGCCTGCAGTTGGGAGGCTAGCTTATCTGATGTCCACAGATCGTCAGCATCAATGAATGTAATATACTTGCCTCGGGCTTTCTCAATGCCTCGATTTCGGCTTTTTTGTGGGCCTGAATTCTCGAATGAAACGACCTTAAGGCGATCGTCGGTGATCTGTTCCAGCACCGACATGGTGCCATCAGTTGATCCATCATTAATCACCAGTAGTTCGAAATCTGTAAAGGTTTGTGCCAACACAGATGAGATCGTTTCTTGAATCGTTCTCTCTGCGTTGTAGCAAGGAATCAAAACTGAGATAGTAGGAGTATACATATTTCAAATCAGAAGGCGATGTTAACTATTGGCAGATAATTAATACTTGTCGATGCGAACTATTAAGATGTTGAGCGAGTACAGCACGGCGGAAACCGAATCAACCCTTTTGTCTATGATTCTGCTCGTCTGCCCCTCTATGTTTGTCACGGTGTGGAATCTGCGCTATTGATCAATAGCGCCATCAGTTCAACCCTTTCGAGACTAAATATTTTTCAGTGATGAAATATCCATAAACTGAAGTGATATCAAAGATCTTCGGGAATTGAGCGATTAGTTGCCCACTCAGCTTTTCAGATAAGAGAATGGTAATCAAAGTTCTAGCGATAGTTTTGGCAAATGCCCCTTTAGTAATAAAGTTCAAATCATTAATAATTATCATCCATAAGAGATTAAGTGCACATATCCCTTTTTGTCTTGAAGGATGGTTGTTTAAACATTCAAATATCATATGTTTGTAAGCATTGCTCAACCCTTTTTTTTGAAAGGCTTCTAATCCTTGTCTGACCTTTGAATGCTTGCTAATTACTTGTTCAATCCCTGCCCTCGTGCGTTGAATATTGCTCGACCAAGACTTGGACGAACTAGACTTTCTGTAAAAAACTTGGGTTTTTGGAACTACGTCAATTTGATATTTATTGGCTAGGCTAAGCAGAATGTCGCGATCTTGACCTGCTACTATCGCTTCATCGAATCCTCCAACGTTTCTCACAGCTGTTGTCTCTGCTAAAAAGTTAGAGCCACTTTCAACAAAGTTGACCAATAGCAAGTCCACAAAAACGTCGCCCCGACGTATGAGATGTCCGCCCTGACGCAGCAATACGCTTTCTTCGTTGACCACATCACTCCAGCTATAAACTACTGAGACATCAGGATTGCTTTCTAGTGTTTTGAGTTGAAGCTCCAGCTTATCTGCTGTCCACATATCATCCGCATCAATGAATGAAATGTATTTCCCTTGAGCCTCTGCTAGCCCTCGATTACGACTTTTCTGAGGGCCAGAATTCTCAAACGAAAAGATCTTGAGGCGATCATCAGAATACGCCTTGAGAATGTTCAAAGTGTTATCTGTGGAGCCATCGTTGATAACGATGGCTTCGAAATCCTGAAAAGTTTGTGCCAGAACTGAATCGATTGTTTCCTTAATCGTTTTTTCTGCGTTATAGGCCGGTATGACAACTGAAACAGCAACCATAAATGAACGTGAGTAATTTTGCTTGAGGCAAGGGTGATTTTGAGAGAACGGTTTTCTAAGACCAGCGGCGCACATAGAGCGGGCTTAGCAAGCTGCCTAAGTGAAACTCAAACTCGCAAGCTGTCGCTAAGTCGGCGTGCGATCGCCCTCGATGTTTCAAGATATGCCAGCCGAGCCGTTTCAAACTTCCTAAACAGGTGCGCACCACAATCACTGGCTTGCGCCATGGGGCGGCCGTCATGAGGCTCAGTTGACAGGTGGCTAACCCACAGCCTTTGGCTAGCATTAGCAGATAGCTCCGTTCAAATCGCTGGGGCGGGATTTGATGCACGGTTTGCAGCGCCGGATCGTATAGAATCTGCCACTGATGTTTGTGCAGGTAGAGCAAAGGCTCGTAGTCGTCACCTTGCACAAATAAACCAGCGACCTTGCCGCCTAGGGTGGGCTGTGGTGGCACGCTATCAAGCCAGGCTTGGCGGCGAATCACGAGAGAAGCGGCGGGGGGCAACTGCAATTTGTCAGGCTCAAAAGCCATGACTTCAGAACCATGGTTGCGGATCGCGAGGAAATTTTTAATCCGCTCAAACCCTTCGGGGGGAGGCACCTCATAGTTGCCGTCGATGCGGCCACCGAAGGCACCGGCCTGAGGATAGCGCCGGCTGAAGTCAACGGCTTCAGCAACCCAGTTGTTGGCCGGTAAGTTGTCGTCATCGAGAAAGCCGATGAGTTCACCTGCGGTTGATTGGACTGCAGTTTGGCGGGCAAAGGCTGCTCCCTGGCGCGGTTCGAAGGCATAGCGCAAGGGCACGTTGGGCAACCACTGGCGGGCATAGTCTTGAACCACTGCGGCGGTGTGGTCTTGACTGTTGTTGTCAACCACCAAGATTTCCCAACGAATGGGCTCAGTTTGAGTCTGTATTCGTAGGTGTTCTAACAGTTTGGGCAGGCGTTCAGCACCGTTGTACGTGGGGATGGCGATTGTAATGTCGTAGGCAGGGGGAGCCACTTCGGGAGAGGTCATTGGCCGGTTCCAAAATCAGGTTGAGACGGCAGATTGCTCTCCCTAACATGCCCAGTCTCCCCAGCTAGGCGGCTAAGTAAATCTCACCAGGTTTGCGCTCATTCTGGGCGCGATCGCCTAGTTTTTGTGGTCGCTCGTTAGCCTTTGACGCTGACAGCCGCTTCGTCAGTGGCGACGATAGCGGTTTTGTCTTGCCGACAGGCAAACACCAGCTTGCCACTTTGGAGTGAAACCTGGACAAGACTGCCTTCGGGAAAGGCTTCTTCCAAAATTTTCGTGGCGATCGGATTTTCCAGCTCTTTTTGGATGGCTCGCTTGAGGGGGCGGGCACCGTAGATGGGGTCATAGCCCACTTGCGCAATGTGATCGATCGCGGCTTTGGATAACGACAACGATAGCTTTTGATCGGCCAGACGTTTTTCGATGCGCTGTACCTGAATCGTGACGATTGCCCGTAGTTGTTCCTGCAATAGGGCATGAAAGAGAATCAGATCATCAACCCGATTGAGAAACTCAGGGCGAAAATGGCTGCGCAGTGCTTTGAGCACGCGATCGCGCATTTCGTCATAGCGGCTGTCATCGCCTGCCACATCTAAAATGTGATCGCTACCAATATTGCTGGTCATGATCACAATAGTGTTGCTGAAATCGACCAGATGCCCTTGCGAGTCCGTGATGCGGCCATCATCCAGCACCTGCAACAAAATGTTGAAGACGTCAGGATGCGCCTTTTCCACTTCATCGAGCAGCACCACCGAGTAGGGATGCCGCCGCACTGATTCCGAAAGCTGCCCCCCTTCTTCGTAGCCGACATAGCCGGGCGGCGCCCCGACCAGCCGAGCGACCGCGTGCTTCTCCATATATTCCGACATGTCGATCCGAATGAGTGCCTCTTCGGTATCAAACAAAAAGGCCGCTAACGCTCGTGCCAGCTCCGTTTTGCCCACCCCCGTCGGTCCCATAAACAGAAAAGACCCCAAGGGCCGACCCGGATCGTTCATGCCTGCCCGTGCCCGGCGAATGGCGGCGGCTACCGCCGTCACGGCCTCTTCTTGCCCGATTACCCGTTCGTGCAGGTGGCCTTCCAGACGCAGCAACTTTTGCCGTTCTGACTCCATGAGCCGGTTGACGGGAATCCCCGTCCACTTCGCGACCACTTCGGCAATGTCGGCCTCAAGTACCTGCTCACGCAGCAGCGTTTTACCCTGCGCTTGAATTTCGAGTAAATGAGCTTCTTTCACTTCCAAATCTCGCTGCACAGCCTCCAGTTTGCCGTATTTCAGCTGGGCAGCTTTGTTGAGGTCGTAAGCCCGCTCTGCCTGATCCACCTGCAGGCGCAACTGTTCTTCTTCTTCTTTGAGGGCGTTGATGGCTTCGATCGTTTGCTTTTCGATGTGCCACTGGCCACTGAACTGCTGCTGCCGTTCGGACAGTTCCTCAATCTCTTCGATAATGCGGGCGAGTCTTTCCTGAGCGGTGCGATAGGCAGTGCCCGATGAGGCGTCTTCGCTTTCCAGTGAAAGCTGTTCCATCTGCAGCTGCATGAGGCGGCGATCGATCACCTCTAGCTCTTCAGGTTTGGAGGTGATTTCCATTTTGAGCTTAGCGGCGGCTTCATCTACTAGGTCGATTGCCTTATCTGGCAAAAAGCGATCGCTAATGTAGCGATCGGACAGCACCGCCGCTGCCACTAGTGCTGAATCGGCGATCTTGACGCCGTGATGCACCTCATAGCGCTCTTTGAGCCCTCGCAAAATCGAAATCGTGTCGTCGGCCGTCGGCTGTTCGACATAAACCTGTTGAAAGCGACGCTCTAGCGCGGCATCTTTTTCAATGTGCTTGCGATATT
>CALCPB010000343.1 GCA_937897665.1 uncultured Halomicronema sp.
CCCCTGGCGCAATGCTCGGGGGCAAGGCAAACACATGCGCAATCAAGACATCAAACAGGCTTTGACCGCTTATCCCATGGTCTATCAAGCACTCAACAGTCAATGAATGAGTGGCGATCGCGCTCCGGTCGAGCAGGGGGCGCGATCGCCACAGCGCTCAGCAGCCTTTCCACAAATTTAAATTCACTGGAGATCACCCCGTGGAACCTTTGCCTCCAACACAACCGCGATCGCGCTCTAACCAGAGGCCCCCACCGGCGGGGGCAGACTCAGCGCTTTCTTGACCTCAATCAACCGGACAATTTTATTCAGGCACTGGCGCGGGTAGTGCGACTCACACAAGCCGACTATCGCACCGGCCACTACACCACCCAACCCAATGGGCACGCCCTCAAACATCGCGATCACACCACTTTCAAAATCATGGTGATCGCCGCAAAAGTCGAGTCGGGATTGTCAACTTAACTTTCCGTATCTAAAATTAAGTACTAAATTCCGAATTGGCAAGAAGCAAAATATCTGAATTAAAGGAGGAGCTAGATGAGTGTGCTGATCGACATTTCACAGGTGCTTCAGTAATTCATCTTCCTCCCCATAGGCGAGCAGATCTAGGCTAGGCGTAAAGTTGGCCGAATCAGCAGTTCGCTCCCAAGCAATCGTGCGCCGCAGAGCCTCATCACGAGTAATTTTCTCAGAGTAGACCAGCTCGTGGCGAATGCGAGCTGAGTCAGCAATCCAGTGCTGCTCCGAATTGAACGGCACTTGCCAAGTTTCGGGCATTTGCTCAGCGGGTAGACTTATCACCTTGCCACCCCAACCGACATGCTCACCAATAGTCTGAATCCACTCGGCCTCTGAAAGGCTATCGGGTTCGGCAATATTGTAAGTGCGTCCTGCTGCCCGCTCATCACTCACCGCCAAGGCGATCGCCGCGGCCACATTTTCGACATAACCATAGCAGCCCCGCCAGTTGGCGATGCTGCTTTCCAACACAATGGCAGGCCGATGATCGTCCATGCGCTGTAAATAGCCGAGAAAACGATGTTGGTAATCGCCGGGACCATAAACCATCGGTAGCCGCAGGATCGTAACTGGCAGCTGCGGTTCATTTTGATAGGTCCGCTCGACGAGGATCTTTTCGTAGTCAGCGGGAATTTCACTCCGCAGTTCCGGTAACTCTCGAAAAGGATAAAGCTGCGATCGCAACGGCGATGATTCTGTTAGCGGGACCGGATCGAGTCGTCCAGATTCGACATTCCAGAGAATATCGCGGGCTCGATAGACATCCATGCTGCTGATGATAACCGCGCGATGGGCGCGATCTTTGAACACATCGATGACTGACTGAGCGTCTGTCTCGGTATAGGCCACCATGTCGAGGACAATATCCGGAGCTACCTTATCGATGTCGGCTTGAAAGCGGTGCAGTTGGGCGCGATCACCATAAAGATGCTGCACGCTCGGGGGCAAGTCTGCCTGGGTGTGTCCCCGGTGAAACACCGTCACCGAATGTCCTTGTTCAATCAAGGCTCGAACCACGTAGGGACCGATAAAGTTCGTTCCCCCAATCACAAAAACAGTCATGGTTGCCGTCTCCCTGAAGCCTCTTCAAACACACCCATTGCGCCCAGACGAAGGGTAATCAGCTCGACATCGGAGATGGCCTTATGCGGCCCTTGCGGGGTTCCGGCAGGGGTATGCCAAAAGGTATTGGCCTTGCAACGATGCCCCGCCGTTTCGAGAATGCCGCTCAAGACGTAGACGTATTCATGGCCAGGATGCGTATGAATCGGAATGACCGTTCCGGCTGCCATTCGCAGGCGATGAATGGAGCCTTGCGGAACTGGCTCAGCTAGCGGCAACAGCTGCGCGCCTGGAAATTGCGTCAGAGCTTGCCAGTTTGCTCGTTCCGGATCTTGAAATTCTTGTTGAGGCATCATGACTCTCCTAACGCGAAACGACAGTATCAATCAGGCCGTACTCTAGGGCCGCCTCGGGTGACAAATAGGTGCCTCGCTCTGTGTCCGCCAAGATGGTTTCAACTGATTGGCCGGTGTGCCGCGCCAGAACTTCAGCGAGCATTTGCCGTTGCCGCAGCAATTCTTGAGCCGCAATATCAATTTCAGTCACTGCACGCTCTGAAATGATCTGATCGGGTTGGCTCAACCTTAGACGGGCATGGGGCAGCGCCAACCGTTTCTCGGCTGTCCCCAGGGCGACTAAAAACGTTGCCACACCCGTAGCAACTCCGGTACAGACGGTAATGACATCACTGCGTAGGCATCGCATCGTGTCATAAATGGCTAAACCTGCGGTCAGCGACTCACTCCCTAGATCTCCCAAAGTGTTGATGTAGAGGCGAATATCTCGATTGGTTGCTTCAGTATCTAGGTAAAGCATCGCCGCAATGGTCTGATTTGCACACGCGCTATTTAGGGTTTGCCCCAGGAAAATCAGGCGCTCTTGCAGTAAGCGGTCGTATAGATTCCAGTTCTCGCTGTGGGGTTGCCCTGATAAGGGATCGGGCACTGAGGGTATATGAACCGACATACAGGCAGCCTCCATGGTGAAAATCCCTAAGGAATTTCCAAAAAATGAACGATTGCGGGTCTAAATCGACGATCGCGTCAGGCCGTCACTGGCGGAGCTAAAGCCTGAGGTAGAGATTCCGTCAGTCGATGGTGCCAGTCAGGCTCGAACAGAGCTTGCGAGACTGGTTCAAGTGCGACTGCCCCAACGGAATCTTGTCGGAACGAGTCGCCGACCATAGCAGACAGCGCAGAGGTGGTTTGGGAGGAAGGATGAACCTGAGGTTGGGGCCGTTGTTTTTGCAAAAACGAGGCCGGATGCAAAGCGGATTCAGCCTTCGTGAGCCCCGTGTGATGGAGCCGAAGCTGAGTCCCGCCTTCAATCGGGGTTAGTGTCCAGGTAACCATTGAGGGGACCAACATACCCGGTGTTTGCCAGGTGTAAACCAGGCGTTTAGGGGGCTCCAAGGCCACGACCTGACAGTCAATCACGATCTCGAGTCCAGGCAGTGTCGTCTCCCTAAATTGGAAGCAGTGTCCTACATAGGGCTCGAAGTTGTTTTCCATGAGCCAGGTGGCGAGGGCTTGAGGCTGGGTCAGTGCCCGCCACACCTGTTCGGGGACATGGGGATACCGCGCTTCGAACGTCAGGGCCAGCGTCATGACTCTTCCTCCAGATAATCTCCCAAACTTGCCAGCTTGTCTGACCAGAAGTGTTCATAGTCGGCCACCCAGTCTGCAACCTGCTGCAGCGGCTCTGGATTTAACCGGTAAAACCGCTGTCGCCCCACTCGCCGCTGAGTCACTAACCCAACCTCGCACAGCACGCTGAGATGCTGAGAAATCGCGGGGGCAGACATCTCAAAGGGAGCCGCCAATTGCTTGACGGGTTGCTCTCCCGCTCGCAGCCGATCTAAGAGCGATCGCCGAGTGGGATCCGCGATCGCGGCAAACACATCTCTAGTAGCCGGCAACCTAGCCATGTCAGACTCAAAATAGTTAAGCAAATGCTTAATTGATCAGAGTATAGTTAAGCAAATACTTAATTATCAATACTCTGATTAAAAAGACCGGGCTGTAACTGTGGTCGAATCACCGCTCACCTCCGGATCAAATTGCGCTGCCGGACTACATAGCTAGCAGGTGAGTTGTATTTCCAAAAGGAGCCGCCACGGTGCGAGACATCCTCATCTTATCCAGACCGATGCCTGAAGCCGTCTACAGACCTAGCAATCGTCTCTGACAGCTTAAATCACACTCCCCAAAATCGCACCCCCCTCCAGCGCAACAGCGCCATTGCTCCATCGCCCCAGGCCAAGAGACCTTCAGAATGCCTCTCAGGTACGATAAGAACAGCGATCGCTCATTCCGCACCAAGGCGATCGCGACCGCCAGACCACAGCATTGCAATACTGGCAGTTCATATCAGCCCGATTTGTCCCAAATCGCACTAGGGCTGTCGGGGGCAACAACAAAGCCCCCACCAGAACGGCAGGGGCAGCAGTGAAATTCCGCGCGGCTATTTTAACGGT
>CALCPB010000344.1 GCA_937897665.1 uncultured Halomicronema sp.
GTAACGAAGGCCGTAACCTGGCTCGCGAAGGTGGCGACATCATCCGCGAAGCTTGTAAGTGGTCGCCTGAATTGGCTGCTGCCTGCGAACTGTGGAAGGAAATCAAGTTCGAATTCGACACCGTTGACACCATCTAAGTGTTGAAAGGTGCTAAGCACCTTGTTCCGGCGACAACGACAGTGGGTAGGCCCAAGGTCGGCAACGGCTAATAAAGTTGGGCAAATAGCTGCATAAGTTACCGAATCTTTAGCGGCTTCGGGCTTAAATCAGCCCTACCCACCGTCCGGCGGGGTCGATTTCAAGGGTTCGATAAATACCGATGGACCTTAAGCAATCAGCAAAAGATGCGGCTAGGGTGCTCACTAGCTATCTGACCTATCAGGCAGTGAAAACTGTGCTGAGTCAGCTGAAGGAAACCAACCCGGCCCATGCCTATTGGCTAAACGCCTTTTCGACGAAGGAAGCGCTGCAGGATGGCGAAGCCTATCTGCAAACGCTTTTATCGGAGAATGCCGAACTGGCAATGCGAATTATGATCAGTCGGCAGCATATTGCAGAGAGCATCTGCGAGTTTTTGCCCGAAATGGTCGTGACCGGTATCCAGCAGGCCAATATGGAACACCGTCGTCAGCATTTAGAACGGTTGACTCAGCTGGGAGATGCCGAGCACGCAGTGGAGTCTGAGCTAGCGCTCGACTCTGATGTCTCTCAAGAACCCACCGTCGATTCGGAATGAGTCTAACGGCTAACCGCTCGCAATTTTGGGGTGTTGACTCACCCTTCAGCTCAACCGCGATCGCTTAGCGCGATCGCCCATTTATTCACTGAGAGAGAAACTATGAAAACTCTGCCTAAAGAGCGTCGTTACGAAACGCTGTCTTATCTACCGCCTTTGACGGATGCTCAAATTGAGCGGCAAATCGCCTACATTTTGCAGATGGGCTACATTCCCGCCATCGAATTCAATGAAGACTCCAATCCCGAGACTTACTATTGGACGATGTGGAAGCTGCCGTTGTTTAACGCCAATTCAACGCAAGAAGTGCTGAGCGAAGTTCAGGCTTGCCGGTCTGAGTATCCCAACTGCTTTGTGCGCGTGGTCGGTTTTGACAACGTCAAGCAGTGTCAGATTCTCAGCTTTATCGTTCACAAGCCCGGCGGCAATAGCAGCAACTCTTATCGCTACTAAGGCGATTAAGACAATTAATCTTGATTGGTTGAATCAAGGGGGCGATCGCCCCCTTTTTTTGTGCTGAATCTAACGCCAGTTCGGATTGAGGGCATCAGGCAAGCTGGTCAGCCTGTTGAGGTAACAATCGCCTCTGGGGAGGGACGCCAAAGGCGGGGTGGGTGCTGATCAGTCGCGCTAATTGGCGATCTACCCACCCCTCAGCCCCTCCTCAGGAGGGGAAATATCCAGCTTCGGTAACCCGAGCTGGCATTAATCTACTGTCTCGTTAGCATTAGACTGCTACACCTGAGAACCAGGGTTTCGGAGCAATTCTGGCACCTCACTAGCAGCAACAATGCTGTATCAGAGACGAAGCCACATGGATAGCCGTTCATGACGAGTGCTGAAGCGGCTCATGCACGCAGTGAGGCCCTGCTTACGATCGAAAGACGGGTAGGGTAAAACAGAATTGGCTGCCTTCACCAGGGTCAGATTCTACCCAGATTTGCCCATAGTGAGCCCGCACAATGCGGCGACAGAGCGCCAGCCCTAACCCATAGCCATCTTGGCTTTCATCACGCTGCAGCCGCACGCTATCTTCAAAAATCGCCTCGCGCTTACTGGTCGGAATGCCCGGCCCCGTATCTTTGACACACACCTGAATCTTTTGCGTGGTGCGATGCAGGGCTGAGACGTGTAATCCGCCGCCTTCTGGGGTGTATTTGCTGGCATTGTCCAACAGGTTAGAAATCACCCGCTGAATTTGCCCTGCATCCACATAAACCTGTGGCAAATCTTGGGGGATATCGAGATCGATCGCCTGCGATTTGGCCTCAAACTTGTTGCGCATCGACGCCAGTGTTTCTGCAAACAAGGTATTGAAAGAAATCTCTTGGGGCTGAATTTGCAGATCCGCCGCCGCCCCTTTCGCGGTCTGCAAAATATCGGAAATCATCCGATCCATGGCGCGAATCTGGGTCTTGGCATGTCGCTGCAGCTGAGCCGTGAGTTTAGGAGAGCGCGATCGCCGGTTTTCAGTAATCTCTTCGCCGTAGCCCAGTTCTAAGGTTTCCACTGCGATTGAGGCCGCCGTCAGCGGGTTCCGCAAATCATGGGCCAGCATCGCCACAATCCGGTTCTTGAACTGTAGCTGTGCCTCTAAATCTTCTTTCTCCTGTTTCAGGCGAAAGATCTCATCCGACAACTTCATCACTTCGACCGAATGAGCCAGCTCCCCTTCGGCTTGCAGACCATCGCTGTCGGTAATGGGGAACCGTTTACCCACCATGGCGGCATCCGACAACGCGGTAATTTCTCGCTGCCAATGGGGCCACCATTGATCAAGCTGCGTCAAAATGTTGCTCCCCGAAATCACCTGTTGCTGGCCGGGGGCAAACTTCACCAGCGCCGGGGTCGTAATTAGCCGAAAATGCTCCACCAAGTAAGGCTGTTCACACACATCCACGACATCGAGGGAGTAAGTCTGACCAACCTCTAATTCCTGATCTAATTCCTTAAGGTGATGCCGGATTTCCTGAACGTACTCTCCAGAGCTGGGACGCTTGTCAATAAACAGCAGTAGTTTAATGAGGACTCGGCCTATTTCGAAGGTGTTGATGAGATCTTCCATCTCGGCTTCTTACGCCCAAACTTACGGCATCCTGCCCTTTAGTTTATCGCGAAACCACTGCAATCTCGGACGATTCGGCAGGCCTCTCGTTCCGTGCACCGCATCCGGCCACGCGGCAGTTTTGGGGTGAACTGACGAGATCGCGGCCTCAACGGTCGAGCTGAACCGCCAGCGGTAATGACGTGATGGCGAACTGCAGAGCTTAGAATTCTCACCAGACTTTCGCCAAATCCGCAACCGTAGCTAGCCGAAGGGTGGCACTTTCCAGGCTGTCACCCTGGGCGCTACGGGAACATTTATCAACGGTATTGTCAGAACAAACCAGAGGCAGGGTGTGACCTCGATCACTCTCTGGCTGGAGGTTTTGGGCATCGCTTACAAAGAGATATTACGCTCTTGAGGCTTTGAGTTATTGGCCTGCAGCCAGTCCTCTAAAGTGAAATCATATGAAATTCATTTTTTCTGATTTCAGCGATAAGAAAATTATATTTAGGGAGTTCATCGTGATGAGTGTCAGAGCGTCGTTAGAAACAGTGATCCGCCATCCTGTTGCTGGCTCTTTCCGCCACGGTGCGATCAGTCAATCTCGCTGGCAAGTCTTAGTCGGCGGCGTTGCGGGGGCGTTACTGTTGAGCGTGGCGGCGTCAGCAAGCCCTGTGCCCCCAGCAAGCGTCGTGGTGAACCATCCCGTTGACGCGACTAGCACGGCTCAGCCGATTGCCGACGGCGTGTATTTTTACGGTTCGCAACCCCAGCCTGATGCCATTGGCGCGGCCTACATGGTGTTTGAAGCCCAAAATTCCAACGTAGTGGGTGCCTTGTACATGCCGCAGTCTTCGTTTGACTGCTTTGAGGGCCACCTCACCGGGCAGGCGCTAGCGCTGCAGATTACGAACAGCTACACCCAAGAGGTCTATGCCTACGCGATCGCCCTGGTTACCGACGACAGTCCAGTGGCTGCTACGAACCCAGGTTTAGCCCCGCTGCAACTAGACGGCTTCTTTGATTTGGGGACACCGCGAGCGGCTGAGAATAACATTTTGACCACCTGCCAATCGCACCTGCTACCGGGCGAAATGGAGCTTTAGAGAACACCCGTTACGCTCGTTTTCAGACCTTTATGCCCCATTGGAGAACTGAATCAGTTGCGCTTTGTAACGAGTACTGTCGTCGGTCCGTTACAAAGTTGACTGTTTGCAACGAAACGTTATCTTAGTTTGAAAGTTGCGTTTTCGGAGTAGGCAGAGGTGAACGCAGCC
>CALCPB010000345.1 GCA_937897665.1 uncultured Halomicronema sp.
GTATTCAATCTCATAGCCGGCGGCGGCAGTCTGCGCAGGCCGGAGGGCGAGCGCGATCGCGTCGCCACAGTGCAGGGATCGCCGAAATTCAGCAGCGGTGTAGGTGATTGGCACCGCCACCGGGCCGCGACTAAAAAAGGTCTTTAGATCCACCCCCGATTCCTGTAAAGACGCTTCGTAGGCGGTATGGCAAATGCTTAACAACTGCGCAAAGTACACCACCCCAGCGGCGTCGGTATCTTGAAAGCGAATGGTGTAGTGATATTGAAAAGTCATCGATCATTTTGTAGGTAGGAACAACAGTTTAAGAACGCTGTCTGAACAGACTAGCCCTTCATAAAGGATGTCGATATGATGCCTCCTGCCATGCTGCTGCGCCTGAGCCCCTGGGTCAAGCAGGCCCGTTCCGTTTCGCTTTTTGGCGTGGCGCTGTTGGTGAGTTTGCTAGCTGGCTGTGTGGTACCCGCCGCTTCCGAACCAGACTCTACAGACACACCTGATACAGAACAGCCAATGCCCCCACAGATGCCCCTCGAAATGGTGCCAGATTTCGTCAGCGATCGCGTGCTCGCTCAAGCTGCGGCAGAGTTACAGGTGCCCCTAGCCGAACTCTCCATCTTGCGGTTTACCCCAGAAGTTTGGAGCGATGGCTGTTTAGGTCTAGGCCAAGCCAACGAATCCTGTCTGCAGGCTTTGGTGGAGGGCTGGCAGCTGGAGGTCGTGCATCAAGATCAGAGCTATTTCTATCGCACGGATGCAACGGGGGAAGCGATTCGTCGGTCCACGCTCGCGAACAATTTGCCACCCTCTATCAGCGATCGCGTGCTGGCGAGCGCGGCAGCAGAGTCGGGGCTATCCGTCGAGCAGCTGACGATCGCCAACGCCGAACCACAAGTCTGGGATGGCTGCCTGGGAATTGCCGAGCCCGATACCGTCTGCACGCAACAGGCAATTTTTGGCTGGCGAGCGGTTGTGGACGGGGGCAATCGCCCGTTGGTTTATCACACCGATATGACTGGCAATGACATCCGGTTGAATGATTTGGAATAGGGGCGATCGCGTTTTGCCCCTACGACCACCGAACGGCGTTACGAAAATCCATGACCGCATCAAACTGATTATCTGGCCGAACATGCGCTGCCAGCAGTTGGAAATCCAGATCGGGCAATAGTTCACTGGCATTCACCCAGGCATAGCCGCTGGGTTGGAGACGGTAAATCGAGAAGGTTTCCGGTTGCCATTGCCAAACTTCGGTCACGCCCAAGCCTCGATAAATCTCCAGCTTGTCTACCAAGCCGCTGGTGATGACTACCTCAATCGCCAGATCAGGAAATTCTTTTTTCGCACCGAAGCAATAGCATTCATCCGGCTCTAGTCCCCGCTGTTTGGCCGCCTGGCGAAACGTCGTGGAACCCCCAGCATGGAAGCGAGTGCGCGTTTCTTGCAAATAGGCTTCGACCAACATTCCGATCATTTTTTTCAGATCTTCGTGTTCTGGAGAGTTGGTCATAATCTCTAGCGTGCCTTCTAGATAGCTCAGGCGCAGCGTGGGAAAGTTATCCCCCAGCACTTCCAGCAGCGCGGTGTACCGTTCCCAATCAACACCATGTAGCAGTACCCGCTGTTCGGTACCGGCTTCTGGCATTTGTGTCAGCAGTGGAGCAACCATCGCAATCCGTGCCTCATTTGGGCCATCAATCTAACGGTACCGAATTGCTGGAGGAATTAGGCGATCGCCTAATTCCTCCAGTTCCGAGAACTGATGACCGTGTCGCTGCGAGATCGCCATGCCCCCCTCCTGTCCTTGGAGCTGGCGGGGGCGAACGGGGCGCGATCAGCCGTAATCAATTGATTAAAAGGGATGGGGCTCAGCCCCCTGTAGACTGATCACGATCAGACCAACGTCGAACTGGAAGACAGCCTGACACTGTCGCCAATCAGCAGAAAACTGCCAAACCACTCGTTCCGTACTCCCCTGTTGTTTATCCCAGCCCGCCTATGTCTCCTCTAATGGCTTCCCTACTGCAGCTCTATCGCGATCGCGGCCAGACCCAATACGGCGGCGAAGCAGTGAGTCAGTTAGCCCACGCCCTGCAGTGCGCCACCCTGGCCGAACAGGCCGGTGAATCGGCCGCGCTGATCACGGCTTGCCTGCTGCATGACATCGGTCACCTCATTCATCATTTGGGCGAAGATGCCGCTCAGCGCGGCTTCGATGACCGTCATGAATATCGGGCCGTGCCGGTTTTAGAGCAGCTGTGGCCCACAGCGGTGACCACATCGATTTGCCTGCATGTGGCGGCCAAACGCTATCTCTGCGCGGTCGATCAAACCTATTGGGCAGCACTCTCCCCAGCGTCACAGCGCAGCTTAGAACTGCAGGGGGGTGTTTTCTCGACTGCCGCTGCCGCCCGCTTTATTCAGCAACCTTATGCCACCGACGCGGTCAAGCTCCGCCGCTGGGACGATCGCGCCAAAAGCATTGACCAAACTACGCCTCCCCTCAACTATTTCATTAACATTCTAGAAACCGCTGCTGCGGGAGGGTAAGCAAACTTCTTCGGCCTACCAAGCTGCCTCCCATTTGCCTTGCCGATGTCTTTGCGCCTTGGGAAGAGCCCGACTGAGAGGCGCCGGACGCCGAGTGCTCAGCTAAATCATTTCGGCCAGCAAAGTGCCCATTCCCCTTGCTACCTGGCAAAGCGTCTTACCCAGCAGCTAGCCCTACGCGGATCAGTCACCCCGTAAATTGATCAAATCTAACAATAGTCATAAGAACAATATTCCGTTGGCGGCAGCTGCCATAGGATGAACAGACACAGATTTTCCATAGGCAAATAAAAATCCTAAAGTTCTGTAAATGAAGATGTCAGGATCGCAACGTCGGTCTTTTGGCGTAACAAAAATAAACTTGACTGAGATGCAGTCTACGGTTTCTAAAATCAAAACTAAAGGATATTAGTCGTGGCTCAGCATGGCTCGCCAAAGCCCGAATCAAAAAGCGCAGCTGTCGCCCAGGCTCTTCATCAATGCTAGTGTCTGGCTCCATCAAAGACGGTTTGGTTCGGGCAAGATTAGCTCAATCAACAGCCTTAATCATTAATAAAAACTGCACAGCTACCGATTTTTGCCGACAAGAAAATGCGCTCATGAAGAAAATTGGTTTTATGGAATTTTAAAAAGCAGCAAAGCTGAAAAAAAAAGAATTTTCTCGCGAATCATCCCACCGGTCGAGCAGAATAAGGGTCAGCGATACGTTGCATCAGTGCCATGAACAAAGCGCACTGGGGATGAATTCTTCCGGTTAGAAGCTCACAACCTGATGGTTAAGAAATGAAACTCTCTCAAGATTATGTTCTCGTATTAGACGAACGGCAGATCCCAGTCCAGGCATCAGAGCTTCCCACGATGTCTGAGCACTATTCCTTGGTGGTGGCTTCGTCTGCAGAACATGCCGTTGAACAAGCCCAGCAGGTCAATCCTTGTCTGGTGATCTTGGTGGGAGAAAACCAAACGTGGTTTGAACATCAGGTCAAAGCTCTTCGCTGTTCGGCCAAGGCACTGGCAATGACAATTGTCGCCTTGACCGAGTCGGCCTCTCCTCGATGGCAAGGTTCTAAAGAACTCTTAGAGTTGGATGGCTTTTTGGTGAAGCCTCTGACTGACGATATTTTAGTTTCACTGGTGCAGTCGGCTGTTATCAAGCGGTCCTATCGCTAAAACGCTTGGGGTCAACGTCAAGAGCTCTATTGACTGACTACGCCTCAATTCTCAGCGTAGTCAGTCGATAGATGTCAATAAACGATGAGGGTGTCGAGGGGCTATTTGGCATGGTCATAGCACATGACTTCGCAAGGCTTTGAGACATGATGCCATCAACAACACATCTGCCAAATAATTACGCCTTACGACTGATTGCAAACCGCAGTTAGGGCAAGACGCTCCAGATCGCTGAAGTCGTGATTTAAGCAGTCTCTTAATTCCGCATTCCGTATTTCGACCGCCGCATTCTGCGAGGCAAATAGCGGGTATTACAAGTTAATTGAGACTGCCCATACTGTTGGCAGGCATGACGATGGCTGTCGCTTGATGGTGAGGCGATCGCGCCGGCACTCCCCCTTGCTGCAGGGCAGACAACCCACTATCGTTATCGTTTCGGCTGTCGGACTAGCATCTGAGACATCGTTCTTGATTACTTTTGTCAGAGCCCGACTGAAGTGAGGCGTCGTATGAGCATCTTTCCCTGGCCATACTTTGGTTCCAGCATCACGAGCAATTGAGCAATGATTTGTCTATGCGTTACGGCACGAAATTGAAACTGCAGTTATGTTTATACAAGCAGGAATATGGCACGGCTGGTGTGCATTGATGAATCGATATTGGACTTGAGCCACTATTAACGCGAGGTCATGGGGTTTGCTACCAAAAGTTGTTGAAGAAAGTACTGTGCGGGTATTTAAATTTTGGTTTTGTGAAACCTTGCAAGAGGGCATGCATTTGCAAAACGAGCTTTACTACAGGCTGAAGCAGGCTAGTCCGGAGTATCGCACTCGACTCTATCAATTGGCCTGTAAGCTCACCCAAAAAGGGGCCGATGTTGTACTAACGGTTGGTGAGCAGAACTGTAGTCTATGGGCTAGCATTCGCAGCTCAAAAGACTTGACGCATACTATTGCCAGAAAAATGGCAGTGCCTGCTAAAACTCGTGTTCTGAGCGATCGCGTGTCGTCATCGTAAGCGATAACTTTGCAGTTTTGACCGAGCCAAATGCGGTAGCCAGGCCGGCGATGAGTGCTCTCCGATAGCTAACGTGGTGTAAAGAGGAACGCAATCGAGATAGTCCTATAGAGCGCTATTCTCACCTGTTTTCCGCGATCGCTGAGGGCGATAAATGAGGTTTTTCAGCGTTTGCCTCAAACAGAAAAACCGAGACGATTGCTCTAGCCTTGACGCTAATGGTCGCTGCACAAATTAGCTATTCCATTTACTGTAGTATTCTGTCAATCAACATCCGCCGCCTCAAGCAGTGTTGGCGATCCCCTCTGTGAGCGCCACTGAATCTATGTCATCCGATGTCGAATCTTTGTTGCAAGATCTGCAAGATCCAGACTCTAATATCCGACAGGTCGCTACTGAGGCGCTGTGGCGTCGTTGGTATACCCAGAAAGGGGCCTATGGAGCCCAAATTTTAGTGCGCAGTCAAACCCTGTTTGACAAGGGCGAAGCGGCTGAGGCCGAAGCCTTGCTGACTGAAACAGTGGAAGGCATGCCTGATTTTGCCGAAGCTTGGAACCGTCGAGCCGTCTTGTACTACATGCAACAGCGTTTCTGGCCGGCGATCGCTGACTGTGAAAAAGCTTTGGACTTGGTGCCCTATCACTTTGGAGCTTTGCATGGTATCGGTCTATGCCATGCGAGTTTGGGCAATCATATGGCCGCCATTCAGGCATTTCGGCGAGCACTCAAAGTGCAGCCCTACGCCACCATTAACGAGCGACTGATTTTGGAATGTACGGCAAAACTGAGCTGAAGTGATTCGCGTTCCCTTAGTCTCTCCCAAGCACTCTGAGCCCGCGTTTCGCCAACAGTAAGGAGAGACGCTGGCAACCTCACTGAATATTGAGAATCAACCTCTCGTTGATTAGGCTGCCGTTTACACACATTGCATGAACCACCGCGAAATGCGGCATCTAAGCGTCGTCTGGAATCCTGGCTAACCGCGAACACTCTGGTAGCGATCGCGGCGAATTGTTTCCAGCACCGCCTGAATTTCTCCCGCCTCTTCCCCTAGGGTATGCAGCAGGTGGGCACCCAGTTCCATCGCGGCTTCAAACTCTGGTTGCACCACCTCACGGGCACCCAGTTGCGTCAGCAGGTCAATTTCTTGATCAGTGTGCGAGCGGGCAATAATATCGAGCCGAGGAGAGTGGATGAGGGCGCGCTGCAGCAGCAGCCGAGTGCTGATGGGGTCCGGCAGGGCGATCGCCAGGGCCTTGGCGGTGGTGAGATGAGTTTTTTCTAACACTTGCTCCGCATCGGCATCGCCATAGATAAAGGGAATTTGTCGGTGTCGCAGGCTTTGAATCGCCGCCTCACTGTTTTCAATCACCAGCACCGTATAGCCCTGATTGAGCAGAATATTGACCAAAACCCGGCCCACCCGTCCATACCCCGCCACAATCACATGGTCAGACAGATTGTCTGGAACTGACAACAACTGTGGTTCTGATAACCGCTCCTGCCATTTGCGGAGGTAGGGCACCCGGCGTAGCCAACGGGTCAGCATCGGGGCGCTGTTGAGCCAGGCTGGGGTCAACACCAGCGTGATTGCCGTCGTGCCCAGCAGCAAGAGGTATTGCTGTTCGCTAATCAAGCCCAGATCAAATCCCTGTAGCGAGAGCACAAAGGAAAATTCGCCAATTTGATTCAAGCCGACGCTGACCAATAGCGCTGTCTTAAAGGAATAACCAAAGCGCAAAATGATGGGCAAGATAATCAACGCTTTGCCAATCATGACCATGGTCACCAACCCTAAGATAATGGCCACATTACTAATCAGCACTTGGGGATCAATCAGCATCCCCACTGACGCAAAAAATAGGCAGGCAAAGGTATCGCGCAGCGGCAACACCCGACCCAGTGCCTGCTCTGAATAATCGACTTCTGACACCATCAGGCCCGCGACAAAGGCCCCCATCTCGATCGATAGGCCGAGCCGCGAAGTGACCCAGGCAATGCCTAAACAGAGCGCAATAATCGTGAGCAAAAACAGCTCTTGGCTCTCGGTAGCGGCGATGGTGCGCATGAGTGGAGGCACTCCCCAGCGCCCGACGGCGATCGCCCCCACTAAAAAGAGCCCAAATTTCAGCACGGCAGCCGCCAACACCACCCAAAAAGCTTCCGGCTGATCGAGCGCGGGTAAAAACGCCAGCATCAATCCCAGAGCAAGATCCTGGGCAATCAGGATCGCTAACATGAGCTGACCATGTACCGCCGCCGTTTCGCCGCGATCGGTCAGCAGCTTAAGCACCACTGCAGTGGAAGACAGCGCCAGCACAAAACCCAGAAAAATCCCCTGCAGCACCGAGATGGCCCAGCCAGCCACGACCGCAATCACTAGCGCCAAAGCGGCAGTGGTGCCCATTTGTAGAAGGCTGCCCTGCACGGCAATCTTTTGCACCCGCTTGAGCTTGGCTAACGAAAACTCGACGCCCAGAGCAAACAGCAAAAAGGCGACGCCAATTTCGGCTAATTCTTCAATTTGCTGCACGTCATTGAGCAGGCCAAACCCCGACGGGCCAATCAGCAAGCCCGCGGCCAAATAGCCCAACAGGGCTGGCTGCCGCAACCGATGGGCCACAAACCCACTGATCGCGGAGGCCCCGAGGGCAACGGTTAGATCGAGTACAAACTGATGTTCGCTAGCCACAGGATGATCCTCAAGGCACTCATAAAGCACTCGTTCGGTCTGACTTAGAGGGCCAAAGGGTGGCGGCAGTCACTCCCAGGGGAGAATCTCGGG
>CALCPB010000346.1 GCA_937897665.1 uncultured Halomicronema sp.
CCCCCCCCCCCCCCCCCCCCCCCCCCCCCCCCCCCCCCCCCCCCCCCCCCGACTCGGGTGATGACTGGCAGGCGCTGCTGGCTAAGAGCAGGCCCGCGATCGCGCCATAGCGCATCAACTGATTTAAGCTCATCACAATCATATCTCTGCGTCTTAAGGGGATGGTTTTTAGTGAAGCAGACTTTATTCCAATTGCCTCTGAAAGATGACAGTTTTTTAAGGCTAACGGCGGGAATCGTGACTCGCTCAATCATCCGGCTCGATTGAGAGAAAACAGTGCTGTAAAGTGTGGATATGTATGATGATGACGAGCTAAAGCTTATTGACCCGGACGTCGAGTTTGACGACCCGCTGGATCACATTGATCCGGTTGGCGAAGCGGCTGAAGACCCCCAGTATGATGCTGAGGAAATGTTGCTGCTGCTGGATTCTCCCCAAGCGCAGCAGCGCATGTTGGCGGCTCGGGCTTTTTGTGAGTTAGAAGAGCCCCGAGCGATTCCGCGGTTAATCGAGCTGCTGCAAGATACCTGTCCTCTGGTGCGAGTCAGTACGGCCTATGCCTTGGGTCGTAACTGCAGCGACGCTGCGATCGCGCCCCTCATTGCCCAGCTACATGATTGGAATGGCTATGTGCGTAAGGGCATTGTCTGGGCCTTGGGCAATAGTCACACCCCGGCGGCTCTTACCCCGCTCATTGATGCTTTAAAGACGGATATTCCGGCGGTGCGGCTGTGGGCCGCTAGTGCTCTAGCGCAGATGGTCAACGTCAATTACGAGACGGTGGTGGCGGCGATTCCCCCGATTATTGAGGTGATGCGCCGAGACCCCATCGCCGCGGTGCGGAGCAACTGTGCCTGGGCAGTGGGTCAACTGTGCCGTGAGTTGCCGTCTAACGTGGTTTATGCAACGGCGATCGATGCCCTGATTGAGACCTTTGCTGAAGAGAACGATCTCGGCGTGCGAGAAGATGCGCGTACCGCCATTCTCAATGTGGGCGATCCGCGAGGGCTACAGATCATTGAAGAACTTGAGCAAGACGGCTGGTTTTAGCGTTAAGTCGGTAGACATCCTACAAATAACGACTCCTTCCTACTTATCAGATTTGTCCATGCTGGTTTTCCGTTCTAGGTAAATCAGGGAAAGAGACCTGACTTATACCAGTTCGACAAATTACAGCTACACATACAAGTCGGCTTCGACTTCGCTCAGCCGACGTTCCTTGAGCGGAGCCGAAAGGAAGATCTGTAGTCCAGTTTCAGAGAATTGGTATTACCGGTGCTTCAGGGTTTGCCTATCCGAGGCCAGCACAGGATTATCACTCTGCTTTTCCCCGTTAAGAGTGGCTAACAGGGCAGAGCTTTCCAGTTGTTCCAATAGTTCATACACCCCCAACTCTGGGTGGTATCGGGCATGGCACCTGACGCTGTGATCTGCTCGTGTGGAGTAGCTGCATGGCGCAATTTTGAAAGAAAAGCAATGGATTGGGGCTGTTCTAAATTAAGCGTGATTGTATGGGAAGAAGTCAGTGCGGTTTAGGCTCTGCTGTCTGAACGAGCCGACTGGCACCTTTGTACACTCACTCCAAAGGACATCCGACGTTATGGCAACGCTTAAAGTAGGCATCAACGGCTTTGGCCGCATTGGTCGTTTGGTCTTTAGAGCCGCGATCAAAAATCCTAATGTTGAATTTGTCGGCATCAACGATTTGGTTCCCGCTGAGAATTTGGCGTATCTGCTCAAGTACGATTCGACCCATGGTCGCTATGCGGGCACGGTAGAAGCTAAAGAGAACGGCATTGAAGTAGATGGCAAGTTTATCCCCACGATGTCAGTCCGTAATCCAGCTGAATTGCCTTGGGGTGAGCTGGGTGCCGACTATGTGGTTGAGTCTACGGGCTTGTTTACCAAATATGACGGGGCCAAACAGCACTTAGAGGCGGGGGCCAAGCGCGTCATTTTGTCCGCTCCAACCAAAGATCCAGAGGCGATCGCCACGCTGTTGGTCGGGGTCAACCATGAGACCTATGACCCCGCGAAGGATCTGATTGTCTCCAACGCTAGCTGCACGACGAACTGTCTGGCCCCGGTTGCTAAGGTGATTCACGATAGCTTCGGCCTGGTGGAAGGCTTGATGACCACCGTTCATGCGTCGACGGCGACCCAACCCACCGTGGATGGCCCCAGCAAAAAAGATCTGCGCGGCGGGCGCAGCGCTGGGCAAAACATCATTCCCGCTTCTACTGGTGCTGCCAAGGCCGTGACGCTCGTGCTACCAGAACTCAAAGGCAAACTGACAGGTATGGCGCTGCGGGTACCCACCCATGATGTTTCGGTGGTTGACCTCACCTTCAAAACTGAGCAAGCGACCAGCTATGATGCCATCTGTGCCGCGATGAAGGCTGCTGCCGAAGGCCCGATGCAAGGCATTTTGGGCTACACCGATGAGCCGGTCGTTTCTACTGACTTCACCACTGATCCTCACTCCAGTACCTTTGATGCTGGGGCCGGGATGGCGCTTAACAGTAACTTCTTTAAGGTGGTGGCTTGGTACGACAATGAGTGGGGCTACTCTTGCCGGGTTGTTGACCTGATGCTGCACATGGCGCAACGGGAAGGTATTCTCAGCGGGATCAGAATCCCGGTGAGCGTTTAGCGATCTCTGCCTTGGTGGCATCACTTCGACAACTACTGTATTGAGCGCCGAAAATGCTTAATCAAAAGCCTCACGATCGCGCGATCGTGAGGCTTTTGCATGCGTCGAAAACGGTTTGAATAGGCTTATGATCGCCCGCTCAGACCCTAAGCAGTTTTTTGATCGCGGCGACGCTTGAGACCGTATCCTGCCCCCAGAGCGACCATTGCCCCCAGCAGCGTAGCGGGCTCAGGAATGCTCTCACTATCGTTAAAGCTACCGAGTTTGAGCTGAGCGGCTAGGCGTGAGCGATCGGGAATTCGGCCTGCCCAACTCAAGGGTTGTTCTCCTTTAAGAGAGATGGAGCCGGAGAGGTCAGAGATCAACAGGTAATCAACATCACGAGGGCCACCCTGGGTAAAGAAAGATGCCAAATCGGGCAGTGCCTGAAAGCCGCTGCCGTCATCCAGCATCAGATTCTCTAAACTCATGCTGCTGCTGGTCGTACTGTTGCTACCCGTGCCCTTACCTTGAGCGTTGGTTCTGATGTAGATACCGTTAGGACTCTCAGCATTGACGGTGGCGTTTAACAGTTCGCCATCGACGGTGTAAGCAATCTCACCGGTGAGCGCGTTGTATGACAAGTGGAACTCGACCGTTTCGCCTGATGTCCAATCAAGTTGCCCTTCGGCCAAAGGCAGACCGCCGACTAAGCCAGTGCCTCCAGCATTGGGAACGAGAGCATCGTTGATGCCAAGTTCTCGTTCGCTGCCCGTGAATCCAGCTCGGCTTTCGGCCACAAACAGCTCAGAAAAATCACCGTCTAAAATGAGCTGATTGAATTGTTGATCAGTAATGTTGCTCGGGGCGACGACGAAGGCTTGGGCGGGGGCGATCGCGGCACCGACGATGAGAGTCGTACTACCGATTAATGCAGCAAAAGTGTGATTAGGCATCATAGGACGAAGGCTTCCTGCAGCACAGAATGTTCTTATAGATACAAAATAGCCAGTCGATCCCGATTTCTCGGGCAGGCCTGTCGAGAGTTGATAAAATCAACAACTTCAGTACAAATACATAAAAGCTTGATGAAGTCCCTTTGAGTGGCGCAGGTCTGTCCTAGAACGTTCTGGACTTAATTGATGACACGCCTCAGCACCGAGTCGTTTGATGCTGCCGCTTGGCACCGTCAGGGGGCTGCGGCACTAGCCGTCAAAGAGGCTGGCTCAGGAGTTTTCAACGATTTCTCAAAAAATGTGCAGTCTGTTCCTCGAAAATGTGACTCTAGAGAAATCTGTCCCTGCGCCAGGGAATGTCCTAACGGCTGCAGGATGCCCTCGCCTATGGGCTTTGATTTCTGTTCAAGCGTCACTCAGGTTGCCGCGGTTTATGATGTTCGACACCTTTACGGCGACAGCCGAGTCTTCTGTCCAGTTTCAAGCTTTGCAAACCCGACTCAAAACGCTGTGGCGATCGCCCGATGAGTTTGACGCACGCAACTGCCAGGTTTTGATCGTGCCGTCTCTTAGCCTTGACCAGTCGGAACTGCAAAAAATTGCCGGAGCCCATTACTACGAAGAGCGCCTACTCTTTTCTCTGGCGCGGCTGCGGAATCCCCATACGCGGCTGATTTATGTCACCTCACAGCCATTGCATCCCAGTATTGTTGATTATTATTTGGAACTGCTGCCCGGCATTCCAAGTTCCCATGCGCGCGATCGCCTTGATCTGTTTGCCACCTACGACGCTTCTCACAAACCCCTGACCCAAAAACTGCTTGAACGGCCTCGCCTGCTCGAAAAAATTCGCGACAGCTTAGAGGCTGAACGAGTCTATATGGTGTGCTTTAACTCGACGCCGCTAGAACGGGAACTCGCTCTGCAGCTAGGCATTCCCCTGCTGGCTCTCGACCCCGATCTCTTGCATTGGGGTACTAATAGCGGCAGGCGACAGATCTTTGCCGAGTGCGGCGTGCCCCACCCCGATGGCAGCGAATTAGTCCACACTGCGGATGATTTGGCCGAGGTCGCCGCTGATCTCTGGGAACGACAGCCCCATCTCAAACGCATCGTCATCAAGCTCGATCAAGGGTAATCGGGGGAAGGCAATGCCCTGTTAGATCTGCGGTCTTTAGCTGAGGCCGCCCCCCCTTCAGGCAGTCGCAGCACTCGTGTCAAGCAGTTGGGCCAAGCCCTGCGACAGCTCCGGTTTCAGTGCAAGAGCGAAACCTGGGAATATTTTGAGCAGAAAATTCACGGGCTGGGCGCGATCGCTGAGGCCTTTATCGAAGGGGAACAGAAGCGATCGCCGAGCGTGCAGGGGCATATTAATCCGTTAGGTGAGGTCGAAATGCTCTCGACCCACGATCAGGTATTGGGTGGTCCCGATGGCCAAATTTTTCTGGGCTGCTCTTTTCCGGCGGATGCTGACTATCGTCTGCGGATTCAAGCAATGGGCTCAGCCGTCGGTCAATGTCTGGCTCAAAAGGGCGCACTCGAACGCTATGGCGTTGATTTCGTGGCCGTCTATCAGCCCGATCAAAGCCCTAATTGGGAGCTGCATGCGATCGAAATTAACCTGCGCAAAGGGGGCACGACTCATCCGTTTATGGCGCTCAAATTGCTAACCAACGGCCAATACAACGCTAAAGACGGACTGTTCTACACGCGTCGCGGCCAAGCCAAGTTTTATCGCGCTTCCGACAATCTGCACAAACCAGCTTATCGGGGGCTGTTGCCCAGCGATCTGATGGACATCATCGTCAGCGATCGCCTGCATTTCAACAGTATTGAAGGCGTCGGCGCGGCCTTTCACCTGATGGGCTGTCTCTCGGAATATGGCAAGCTGGGGCTCACCTCTATCGGCAACTCACCGGCCCAAGCAGAAGAGATTTACGCGCAGGTAGTCGAGTCTCTCGATCGCGCCACTTAAATTGCTCATAGGGCACTCTTCAGCATCAAGACCACAATCAAGGAAGCCGCTGTTCAGAGTATCCCCTGGGGAAAATAAAGATCCAAAACTCCCTGTGGAACTAATGCGTGATTTTTCTGATAAATCAAACGACATAATTTGGGCATCAATGGCTATTAACCATTGATGCCCAAATTGAAAAATGACAGCATTTCCTGTTTGTAAGTTGGCCAAAACGGCCTAATACACCAACAGCATCCAAACGACTCTTTTGAGTGATTTCCTCGCTGTTGTACTCTTTTTTCTAGAGATGTTTAGACATTGCGACTGTGGCATAGTGCCCAGTGAAATGCCTAATTCAGAGCTCCCTAAAGAAAATGAGAGGAAATATCAAAATTTGGTTGGATGCTGTGATGTTTGATGAAATCGAATCAGACGTTAAATCGATGCGTAATCTCCTATTTAACGTAAATTGAATCCAAGCGATTCTTCTGAGTGATTTCCTCATTGCGATGTTCTTCTTCCCAGAGATGCTTAGATATCGTGACCGTAGCGTTGAGTCAAATATCTAATCCAGAGCTCCCCAAAGAAAATTAAGAGGAAGTATCAAAAACTTGGCTGGATACTGTAGCGTTAGGTGAAATCGAATCAGACGTTAAATCGATGAGTGACCTCCTATTTAACGAATTGAATCCAAGCGATTCTTCTGAGTGATTTCCTCATTGCGATGTTCTTCTTCCCAGAGATGCTTAGATATCGTGACCGTAGCGTTGAGTCAAATATCTAATCCAGAGCTCCCCAAAGAAAATTAAGAGGAAGTATCAAAAACTTGGCTGGATACTGTAGCGTTAGGTGAAATCGAATCAGACGTTAAATCGATGAGTGACCTCCTATTTAACGTGAACTGATCTTTCGATCTGAAACCGGAGCTTTTAACTCCTTGCCAACAATATAGAACTCTAATCTGACAAACACAAAGCCCTTGCAACTAAACTTTATGCTCCGATTAATTCGCCTTTAAGGCTGTGTCGGTCTGGGCATGAGTGGGGCGGGAATTTGATTCGTGCCAGCGGTCTTATGATTGAGAAAGCCGCCGATGGCGGATGCGGGCATGGTTCGATGAATGCCTTGGATGCCGACGACTAGGATTGGGCGACGGTGATTGTGCGGTTAGTAACCACTGATCGATCGCTACCAGCCTGGTGAGCCGGCTCAGTGGCCTCTGATTGAGAGACCCGTCATCGTCGGGTCGGGCGGTGAGCCAGTTAAGTAAAGTCAAAGTCGAGAATCGGTGATGCCCTTCAAACTTCAGAGCAGTCCGCTGAAAGCCCTCCCAGGACTCGCTGATGACCAGGTAGCGCAGCTGCAGCAGGCGGGGCTGCAAACGACCGCTGATTTGCTGAAGGTGGCGCGATCGCCCGGTCAGCTTCAACAAGTGGCGCAACAGCTCAACCTGCCCCTACGGTATTTGCAAAAGTGGACGGCCCTAGCCGACTTAGCCCAGTTGCCCAGCGTCGGCTGTCAGTATTGCGGGTTGCTGTTGCACAGTGGGGTGGCCTCAGTCACGCAGCTGGCAACCCTGGCACCGGGGCGTCTGCATAGCCAAGTTCGTAAGCTGCACACGATGACGATGCGACGCTCTGATCTTTGTCCGACCCCTGATCAAGTGGTGCAGTGGGTAAGGGAAGCCAAACTGGCTAAATCTTGACGGTGTTATCAGTAGAAAGCCCTAATTGTCGTTTGGTGTGTCATCGCTTCGCGTGACGCACCAAAGCCGGCCCTGGCGGCGTGCTGTGGCGATAGCCTAACGCACCCGACAGCAATGCTTATTGATGGCTACCTACTGATGACGCTGGCTACTTTGCTGAGGACACTGAGGGGCTCTGATCCTCCTGCACGCACCAGGGAGCCCAGGCGCAGGGCAGAGCTTGATTACGCCTCAAGCAAAAGCCCCACTCAAGGTGTCAGCAGTGC
>CALCPB010000347.1 GCA_937897665.1 uncultured Halomicronema sp.
GTGAACAAATGCATTGATTCTATTTTGATGCTTGCTCGCATCCAGAGTGACAGTATTACCACTAATTTCTATAGTTTCACTGGTTGGAGGAAATATTGCGTCTGCAAATGCATCCAATATTCTTCGGCAGGTCGTTAAAGCTTAACTAATTGATTCTTGATCTCCATCAGACAACCTATTCATAACTGCTGGAATTTGCTCTAACACTTCACCACATGAACCAACGATAAGTGTATCAACTTCCTTTTTATAATTTTCAAATATGGTCTCAGATAAATGATCAAATTCTTTTTCGTAATAGACCTCTGAGATAAACTGGTGAAGTAAAGCCAATACCCGACTTCTTATGCCACTTAATTTTGAAATATAGTTACTGATACTTGTCATTTGCTCCGTTACTTGTCTCATTACGATGAACGCTTTGTCACCTGCGGTGTCAGGTAATCTCAAAGATTGAAGTTTAATATTCTCCGCATTAATAGCTGCTTCCTGTTGGGCTAGCGGCCCCCAGTAACCTCTATTTTTTTCTTTGTCCGTCCACCTACCAGTGAGAGTCATATATTTCAAAGATATTTTATTAGAACTGTTATAGCCTTGCATCTCAAATTTAATCCAAGACTTTATTTCATCAGAGCCAACCCACCTAGCTAATCTAGACGCTTTAAGCAGAAGTGATTCCGCATTACAACGACTCAACTCAATATCATCAAGTAACTCTTTTGCCAAATCTAATATATGTTCTGATCTACTTTAATCTGGCATTTTCTTTCCTATTGCAATTCAACTCTTATTAGACCGACAGATTCAGTCTATCTGCCTGAAATAGGGAGGGATATATTGATTATGCGTAGGATATCTCGCCAATTTGGATAAATAGGCTGAACTCTGTCCATATAGTCCGCTCATATTGGATAAATATATTTGTTCTGTAGCCTACCACCGATAGAAACTTAGCTACGAAAGCTACCAGACCAAGTCAGAGACCAGATTCACTGAAAGCATCACTCCGATCTCGCTGATTTAGTGTCGATGCCAGCGGACTTCGCCGTCGGGTTGGTCAACTACCGTAATTCCCATTGCCACTAGCCGATCGCGCATCTCATCCGCCGTGGCAAAGTCACGCTGTTGCCGAGCTGCTTGGCGCTGCTGGATCAGGTCGGCGATCGCAGCCTCATCTAATTCACCAACTGCCGCGTCAGTATCACTGTTAGTTGTGGCCTCTAACCCCAATACCTGAGCCAGGTGCGACAAAGTTTGCCACTGCTCCAAGAGCCGATCAGGACTGAGCTGAGACTTACCTTCGTGAACCAGGCGGTTCCCCTCACGTTGAAGTCCTTTGGCAAGCTCAAACAGCACCGCCAGAGCACCTGACGTATTCAGGTCATCATCCATGGCGGTTTGGAACCGTCCGACCCAGGGGTTGTCTGGGCTGAGTTCCTGGGGAGAAGATTGGAGGTTGGCGACTGACCATCCCAGCGCGGCTCCGTGGTGGTCGCCAAAAAGCAGTCCGGTCTTTAGCGTTTGCCAACTGTTGATGGCGGCAGCGATCGCATCCTTGATGAAATCCAGCGGCTTCCGGTAATGCCCCTGCAGCACAAACAGCCGCACTGCCATCGGGTCTACCGGCTGCGGATACCTTGCCCAGGCCCCATCCAGCAGATCACGGATTGTGGTGAAATTGCCCAGAGATTTCGACATCTTTTCACCATTGACCGTCACCATGCCGTTGTGCAGCCAGTAGTTGGCTAGGGGCTTGCCGTTAGCGGCCTGGGACTGGGCAATCTCATTTTCATGATGAGGAAACACCAGGTCGCCGCCACCACCGTGGATATCGATGGTGGCCCCGAGCCGGGCTCGAATCATCGCGGAACATTCGATATGCCAGCCCGGTCGTCCCGGCCCCCAGGGAGAGTCCCACGCTGGTTCGTCAGGTTTAGCGCCCTTCCAGAGGGCAAAGTCCGCCGGGTTGGTCTTGGCAGTAGCGGCCCGGTCGCGACCACTCGCCCCGGCCTGCATCTTTTCGAGCGATCGCCCCGAAAGCTGGCCATAGTCAGCAAACTGCTCCACCCGATAATACACATCGCCCTCAGCGGCATAGGCATAGCCCTTCGCCTCTAGCTGGCCAATCAACTCGTGAATCGCCTCAACGTGCTCCGTCACTTTGGGATACTCATCGGCATCCATCACATTCAAGCGGTGCATGTCCTCAAAGTAGCGCTGGATGTAGCGCTCCGAGACAGCCGCCATGGTTGTGCCCGTGTCTCTGGCCCGGTTGAGGATTTTGTCGTCGATGTCAGTGAAGTTTTGCACGTAATGCACCGCGTACCCTCGCCAACTTAGGTATCGCCGCAGCACATCCCACCCCAGATATGACCGGGCATGACCCAAGTGGCAATCGTCGTAGACCGTCACCCCGCAGCAGTACATCGTCACCTGCCCCGGATGGATGGGGGTAAAGGGCTGTTTGCGGTTGGTGAGGGTGTTGGTGAGGGTGAGGGACATGGGTATGGAAGGGTAGGAGGGCTTCGGCGTGAGCGCTCAGCCGAACGGTGGAGGGGTATTGGGTGCCGGGGTGGAGTCGCAGGGTGGATAAGTTGGAGGGGTAAGGGTGGGTTTCGCCTAACTCCTGGCTCCTAGATTTCGGATTTTAGAGGCAGCTTTGTCCCTGTTCCCTGTTCCCTATTCCCTGAAACCTAATCTTCATCGGCGATACAGTCCTTGAGCTTGGCTTCCATTACATTGATATCTAATTTGCGGCCAATGCAGACGAGTTGAGTGCCTGGTGACCCGGGCCATTGCGAGTCTTCGAGCTGAAACCGCTTACCCGTGAGCTGGAAGAAGTGCCGGGCCGGGCTTTCCTTAAACCACAGAATCCCCTTCATGCGAAATAGTTCGTCTGGCAGGTGAAAGTCGAGGAATTGCTGAAACTTTTTGAGGGAAAAGGGCTGGTCAGCGCGAAACGCCATCGACACAAAGCCATCGTTATCTAGGTGGTCGGAATGATGATGGTGGTGTTCGTGGGGATGGTCATGGTCGTGGTGGTGCCCATGATGGTCGTGCTCTTCGTGATGGTGGTGCCCGTGGTCGTGAGCCTCATGATCATGGTGATGATCGTGTTCATGGTCATGGGCAGCTTTTTCGGCGTCGGCCTGAGCCACCGCTTGATACAGGCCGCGATCGCCCACCTTCACATCGATAATCAGCGGTAGGGGCACTTGACCATGCTGAGTGTGGAGAATTTTGACATCTTCTCGATAATTGCGCAGGCCTTTTTCTACGGTTTCGAGGCGTTCTGGCGATACTAAATCGGTCTTATTGAGCAGCAGAATATCGCCATAGGCCACCTGACTCATCGCTGCCTGACTATTGAATAGATCGGGTGCAAAGGTTTCAGCGTCAATCACCGTCAGGATGGAATCGAGGCGGGTCATGTCCCGCAGTTCGGTACCGAGGAAGGTAAGCGTGATCGGCAGCGGGTCGGCAACGCCGGTAGTTTCCACCACGAGATAATCAATCCGGTCCCGTTTCTCTAGCACGCGATACACCGCCTGCATTAGGTCGTCATTGATAGTGCAGCAGATACAGCCATTAGTCAGCTCTACCATGTCCTGTTCAACCGTGACCAGAAACTGACTGTCGATATTAATGTCGCCAAATTCATTCACCAGCACCGCGACGCGAAAGGCATCGAAATTTTGGAGGATGTGGTTCAGCAATGTGGTTTTACCACTACCGAGAAAGCCCGTAATGATAGTGACGGGTAAGCGATTGTCCAGGGTGTCAGAGGTTTTTAGCATTGGGGTGGGGGAGTAGATGGGTGGGGTGCGGGGGAGG
>CALCPB010000348.1 GCA_937897665.1 uncultured Halomicronema sp.
ACGAACTCAGAAGTTTGGGGCGGTTTCTCTCTGCGGAACAGCGTGAGCAGCGGCGTAACGGGCTCACGGTGAGCGCCGATATCGATGTCGTTACCGTCGCCCAGTTCTCGTACTCTGCCCAGGGTGAAGCCACCTTACGGTTGTTAGGGGAACTGGTGCAAACAGCCGCGCGACAGAATGGCGCGTCGGCCATTCGCGCAGCCTTGATTTTGGCAGCAGCAGACGGTGAGGGCCAATTCAACGCGCTCAACATTCTTAACCATTTCCCCACTCAGGGAGCCCGGGTTGATTTACAGCGACTCTCCACCGTGGCGCGAACGGTGATCACCGAGTTGAACGAGACCGAAGCGGCCGTGACGCAGATTCAGCAGCAGGCGGCGTTGGACCTAGCCAGCGCTGGCGAGACGGGCGTTACCGCTGTGAACCTATTGCAGCCCGGACCAGAACGCTGGCAGATGCAGTCGCTCGATCAGCTGACGTTACCCACTGATTTGTATCTGCCCGCCAGACAAAATGCGCCGTTGATCGTCATCTCCCACGGGTTGGGGGGCAATCGCGCCACCTTTGACTACCTGGCTGAACATTTAGTCTCCTATGGGTTTGCCGTAGCCGTGGTCGAACACCCTGGCAGCAGTGCTGCGCAGTTGGAGGCGCTGCTCACCGGCAAAGCGGATAACGTAATTGAGCCCGAAGAGATGATGCGTCGCCCGCTGGCGATTCAGACGCTCTTAGATGAATTAGCCACCGTGGCGCAAGCGCCGACCATTGGCGATCACCTCAACCTGCAGCAGGTCGGTGTTTTAGGACAGTCGCTCGGGGGCTACACGACTTTGGCCTTAGCCGGAGCGACCGTCCAAAGCACCGCTCTAGAACCGGTGTGCCCGATCCAGACTTCGAGCCCGCTGAATTTGTCGCTGCTGCTGCAGTGTGCGGTGCTCACCCTGCCTCAGCCGCTACCGCCGTTAGCGGATCAGCGCATCCAGGCGGCGATCGCCATCAATCCGCTCGATAGTGCGGTGTTTGGCCCGGTGGGCATGGCCAATATCACCGTGCCCACAATGGTCGTCTCCGGCAGTGCTGATACGGTGACGCCCGCCTTAGCAGAGCAGATTCGCCCCTTTACTTGGCTTGAGTCGGCGGAGCGCTATCTCTTGCTAATGGAAAATGGCACTCACTTTTCGACCATTTATGAGCCGGACCCCAGTGCCGCCGCCATCCCCGTGCCGGCGCAGATCATCGGCCCCGCCCCCGAGGCGGCGCAGCGCTACATCCAGGCAATGAGCGTGGCGTTCTTCAAAACCTATTTGGCCGGGGAAGATACCTACCGCACCTATTTGAATCAAGCGGCTGTGCAACCGCTGAGCAACCCGGCTCTGCCGCTGTCTCTAGTCCAGGAGTTCACGCTTGAGAACGAATCAACCTGAGTTCGGGATAAGACTAAACAAGGGATCTGCGGGTAGTTTGAGGGCCAAATCTCCTCCTGGGAAGGGCTGATAGGGTGCGTTCAAGCCGTCGGAGAAACCCACCCCGTCCTGCGGACACCCCTCCCAGGAGGAAAAAACGGGGTTTGGCTTAACCCGAACTGGCGTTCATCAAGGGGGTTAACTGTCAGACGCTGCCGGCGCAGCCAAGACATCAGTGGGCGGCGAGTCCTGTGATGACCCTGGGGTCGGTGACTCACTCGTTTTCGTTTGAATCAAATCTTTCACCTGGGCCAGCACCGTGCCCAATTTGCCGTCTTCTAACAGGCTGTTGATCAGAGCCAAGCCACTGGTCGAAAGCAACAGTTTGTTGATGTCGCCTGGGCCGCTACCATTGCCGTCACCCGCCCCGTTCGCACCGGGAAATGCGTAGATGCGCGCATCGCCAATGACGCCAGGTTGGGGGGCCAAGGCCCGCAGCACTTCGGGCAGGCGATCGGCCAGTTCGGGCCAGATTTGGGCGATCACATCAGCAGTCAGGTTGGCACTGCTGATGGCGTTGCGGGCTTCGATGTTGGCCTGACGCCCTTCGGCTTCGGCCAAGGCTTTGTCTAACTCCGCTTGGGCCAGGGTCCGAATCGCCTCGGCCTCTAGCTCCGCTGTTTGTTTGGCAATTTCAGCCTGACGGCGCTTGCGAAACACGTCAATCTCAACCACGTTTTGGGCGGCAATGCGGCGCTCGGCGGCATCTTGTTCGGCAGCGATGACGGCCAGCCGCTGCGATCGCTCTGCCTGCTCAACCGACGTGGCGGTTTGCACCCCGGCTTCGGCTTGGGCACGGGCGGCTTCAGCAGCAAAGCGCGAGCTTTCGCGCTCAGCGATCGCGATCGCCGCTTCCTCTTGGGCCACTTTGGACTCGCGCTCAGCCTCAGCCAAATCAACCAGGGCCATATACTGCGCCGAGTCCACCGCTTTTTGCCGATTCACTTCGGCCACGTCGGCTTCTTCACGCTGCCGGGCCTGGGCGACTTTCAAAACCTTCTGTCGTTCTTCTAGCTCAATGTCGGCATCAATTTGTTTTTGCCGCACGCTGAGCTGCCGCTGAATTTCTTCCTCTTCGACCGATTGTTCCTGCAGGATTTTGGTGCGCTGAGCAGTAGCGGCTTCGCGATCGCGCTTTTCTTGAATGGTGCGATCGCGTTCCGCTTTGAGGGATTCGATTTCGAGGGTTTGGGCCAGTTTGGCGTCTTCTTGATCTTTGGCGATGTCGAGCGATCGCTTCTCGGCGTCGAGTTCTTTTTGTTCGATCGCCACACGCGTGGTCAGCTCGACCTCCCGCTTTTGTTGGATCGATCGCTGAATCGTTTCCGTCCGCAGGCGCACCCCCTGAGCGTCAAAAAAGTTGTTGGTGTCGTAGGTATCGCTCTCTTCAATTTCCGAAATGGCCAGGTTATTGAGGGTCAAGCCCACTTTCTTCAGATCGGGCTCAATCAGGTTCAGCACCTCTTGGGCAAACCCCAACTTGTCGGAATCAGTCTCAGCCAGGGTTTTAGTTTTGGCGGCAGCGCGAATGCCGTCGTCAGCTCGCTTCTCCAGCGCGTTTTTAATATCTTCGGGGGTGATTTGACCGTCTCGCGACAGCCGCGCCGCCGCCGTCAGCACATCATCTTCCGAAGCGTTGATGCACACATAAAAGGTCACCCGCATGTCGGCCCGCAGATAGTCTTGGGTGCGCACCGCCAGCTTGCCTGTGCGCTCGACGTCGATCGAGAGTTCGCGCAGGGGCACCCGCGTCAGCTCGTGGAAACCGGGCAGCACCACACAGCCACCATTGAGAATCACCTTTTTTTGCTTGCGCACGATGCCGCCAGTGCGGACAAAGGCTTCGTTAGTGGGGGTGATGACGTAGACACGGGTGTAGGCCCAAATGGCCACTAGCAGCAAGACGACAAACGTCACCACGCTGCCCGAGGCTAACACGCCCAAGCCCCCCAGCTGACCCACTGCGGGCGCGGGCAGCAACGGAGTTTCTTCTAATACAGCAACTGTTTCACGAGTTTCCAGCGCTGCTGGCTCCTCCAACGAGGGCAGCGGGGGCAATGATTGAATTAGGGTCAGCCAATAGAACATACGCGCCTCCAAAAAATGACTCTTCGGTCTCCATCCCTGACTGGGCCCAAGCTTGATCAGCGTCAGGCCAGCTTGTCGCCACTCAGCC
>CALCPB010000349.1 GCA_937897665.1 uncultured Halomicronema sp.
GTCCCCTCATCCTCAATCAGATAGCCCGGCCCCGTATTCAAGCTCACCTGCAGCTCGTCAGACGTTGGCGGTTCAGGTGTGGGCGGCTCTGGCGTATCCGTCAGTTGACTCGCCTCATCGGCAAAGATCACTGTACTGCTGGCCGCAGCCGGATCAATGGTGTAGTCGCCAACGCCGGTAATGCTGCTCTGGTCGGCAACGGCAATCTGGTCGGCAGTGACCAGCGAAAACAGCGCATCTACTCGCCCATCAAACGTCGTTGGTAAAAAGGTGTCAGGCTCAGCATTATCAAACACGTTCAGCGTTACCGTGGCAAAAGTAGCGCCTGCGGTAATCTCGACAGCCAGTCCCGAATTATCGAAGTTGGTTTGAGTGGCCAATAGGTTAAGGTTTTCGACCTGGGGATTGGCGATCGCAGCGGGCAAATCCAGCCGGTTCAAAATTTGCTCAACTTCGCTATCGATATAAACCTTCAGCCCGCCGACCGGCGCTGGCTCATCCAGATCAAAGCTGACGGTCAGGGCGGTGTCTAAATCTTCGACCAAGGCGTTGAGGTCGCCGTCAAAGGTGGTGGTGGTAGAGAGGCTAACTTGCACCATTATCAAAACTCCGTATGGGTTGTGGCCTCACGGCAATGCGAAAAGATTTCAATAGCATGCAAAATAGCCATAAGGGATGAAAAATAGGCTGGCTGGCTAACGCCCCCTTTCTGCACGCCCCCTTAGGCAAGCCACTATCACACTTTCAGATCTCTGACTTTTGTCACTTTAGCCAGAGACTCTGTGCATCACTAATGAGATAAGTTCTCAGCAATCTTACGGAATTTGTGAAATCATTTTTTGCCTTAAACCGATTATTTTTTGCCTTAAACCGATTATTTGCCTGATGCCGTGCATCATGTTGCAGATTAATTAATAGTTGCTTTATCTTTACGACTTGACTTGCAAAGCTTTTTCTGGAGGTGCTCACTGGCTTCTCTACGGCTAGAACAGCTTCAGTCCACAGTAGTCAGCAAAAATCGAAGTGAACAGCGTCTACTCTTGCGGTCTGCTGACTCTTTACTAACTACCTGTCACCTATCGACAGGTTTTCTGATACGCCTTTGGCCCAATTCCAAATTTTTTCTTAAAAGCCCGAGAGAAATAGCTCACGCTGGTGTAGCCAACTTTCCGAGTAATTTCGGAAACGCTCATGTCCTGCTCGGATAAGAGCTGCTTGGCAATATTTAAACGATAGGTCTGCAATTGCCCAAATACCGTAGTGCCAAACGCCTGACGAAAGCCTTGCCGCAACATAAAGTCGTTTAAGCCTGCCTGCTGAGCTAGCTCTGCCAAAGAAGGCGGATTACCCATGTCGCGCAGCAAAATTTCCTTGGCATAGTGAATCTGCTCTAGCTGCTCGGGTTTGAGCGCGCCTGGTTTAACTTCCCCTTCTCGAATAACAACCTCACGAGCTAGCACCAGTGCCATTAGCTCAATGACTTTGCTTTCTAGATAAGCTCGTTTGACCATCCCCTCATAGGGACAGTGCAAAATTTGCTGTAACACAGTATTCATCTCTGGTTGAATACATCTGCTCTGCTGAAAAATTTCTTGGTTCAAAGGTCTTACTAGACGTTGAAGCTGTTTGGGTAATTCTTTCTGTAAGGAGGCGGCAAAAGAACGAAATACGCTTTGAGGAATCTCAAGGTGTATAAGAAAACAATCGATGTCAAAGTCATCAAGACGCTGACCTCGTGACCCAGTACCAATCAGATGGTACTGTCCAACTGCATGGGTCAATGAAGATTCACCTAATGCGCGAGCAGTTCTCACCCGTGTATTTCCTGAAAGCAAAAAGCGACAGGTGATGTAACAGTGTCCTATTGGAGGACGGGAAATCGTCAAATAATCGGTATGTTGACATTGTTCTATCCTCAAGAGAATGCCTTCTCTCAGCCAAATGGCTCTTAGCCATCCTTGAGCAATTTGAGTATCGAATTTAAACGTAATATCTTGATCATCGGAAGGATCGAACTGGAGTTCTTTTTCATCAGCTTTCTGAAATTGCTCATCAATTTCACTTTCTGTCAATTTGATAGTCATGGCGAGTTCAGGTAGCGGGAAACAGATGCCAAGCGCACTTTGAAAATCGACCCAAAGAATTGCAAATGTTGCAAATCCAGCCCTATCATTGCGGCAGCCCACCTGATTTTACAAGATGCCCCACAAAGCCCTTACCCTCAGCACTGCCCCCGAAGCTGACCAAACCACCCTCTACGACTACCTCCTCTCCGTCAGCCTGCGCGAGCCCGAAGTCTTCCACCAGCTTCGGCAAGAAACCGCTGAACATCCCGATGGCGATATGCAGATTGCACCCGATCAGGGGCAGTTTATGGCTCTGCTGCTCCAGCTCATCAGCGCCCGCAAAGTGTTAGAAATCGGCACCTTCACCGGCTACAGCACCCTCTGGCTAGCCTCCGCCTTGCCCAACGACGGCACCGTCATCACCTGCGACGTGGATGAAGAAGCCACCGACATTGCCCGTCGCTATTGGCAAAAAGCGGCGATGGACACCCAGATCGACCTGCGCCTCGCTCCCGCCACCGAAACCCTGGATCAGCTGCTGGCAGCAGGGCAGGCGTGCACCTTTGATT
>CALCPB010000350.1 GCA_937897665.1 uncultured Halomicronema sp.
GAGTTCGGTGGCTCGGGCGGTCAGAGCCTGATAATAGGCCACCTCCAGCTGGCTGCCCGCCATCTCACTGCCGCTGTCGCGCAGGTCTTCGAGCTGGGCCTTCAGACTCTGTTCGCGATCGCCAATCACCGCCGCCATATTCTGAAATACCTCTGCCAAGCGCCCGAGTTCATCATCGCGCTGAGTCGTCTCAGTCAGGGCCACACCGGCAAAGTTGCCCGACTCCATGGCGATCGCCGCATTACTGATCGACACAATCGGCCGAATCAGCAGGCGATCGCTCAGCTGCCAGAGGATAATCATGCCGCCCCCCAACAACACCAGAATGATGATGAGCAGTCGCTGTTGGTTGCGATCGATCTGCTCTAAAAAGACCGTTTCCGGCGTGATGCTGCCAATTACCCAGTCCAGGCGGCCAAGCGGACTCACGGCCACGTAATACCGTTCGCCGGTGATCGGGTCATACTGTGACAGCTCCTGCAGATCCACCAGCTCCTGCAGATCCACATCGTGTTCGTCCAGGGACTGATTTACCACCTGCAGGAGGGGGTTATCGACGGTTGCGAGGGCAAGTAATTCGGCCTCGGTTTCACTTTCAAAGGTGCTGGCCAGCACTGCGGGGTCGCTGGCCGCCACTAAATTACCGGCGCTATCGACAATGAAGAGGAGGCCCTCGCCCGGCTGCTTCAAATCGGACAAATATTCTGAAATCCGTCGCAGGCCAAAAGAAATGCTGACGACGCCCTGCAGGATGCCCGTCTCGGGATCTTCATAGGCGATCGCGGCATCGAGTCCCACCACATTGCCCGTGCGGAAGCGATACACATCAGTCCACACGGACTCGCCGGGCGTCGCTAGTGCCGCCTGATAGTAGGGGCGCTGAGGAGAAAAGTAAAACTCGTCGCGCTGGGTTTGATCGACCTGCTGCCAGGCATCCTCCGCTTCAACAAAGTCAAAGGTGCGCACCTGCCAATCGAGCTGACCAGGGCTACTGTTAGCCGCTTGGGGGTGTCCAAAGACTGCGGCCTGCTGGGCGCGATCGCGCTGTTGGGCCGCCAGATCAGTGCCCGGCTCAGCCAATTGTCCCAGGGTGTCGTCCCACCGCCGGACGTCGAGGTTGTAGAGCCCATCGGCCCGCCGCTGCGCCCCCAAAAAGTCGCCATTGGCGAAACCGATTTGCACCCAGGTAATGTTTTCGTGGGCGTGCAGCAGGTTGAGATAGAGCTGCCCTTGACCAGTCGGATCTTCTAAATTAATCAGCCCGTTGTTGAGACTGCTCAAAATAATGTGCTGAATCGCCAACACATTATCGAAGAACGCCGCCGCATCGTTTTGCGCCCCCTTAAACGCTTCATCGTGGAGGACGCTGACCATTTGCTTGACGTTTTGGCGAGAGATATAGACCCAGGGAATATGGACGATCGCCGCAATGGCACTGATGGTCAGCAGCATCATGCCGGTCAGCTTGACCTTGAGGCCAAAGCGACGCTTGACCCGATGTAGCGGTGATTGAGACGGAGCAGCGGACGGCAAAGACATAGAGTTGAGAACAGAGGAGGGTAAGAAACAGCAGCTGAGAACTGGGCCGTTAAGCGGCGGCAATCGGCGCGGACTGTTGAATTTGCGTCCAGTGATGACGCTGCCAGGCAAAGTGCAGCAGGTTAATGCCCAACTCATGGGCAGCGCGCACCCGGTCACGCGGCAGGGCCAGCTCGGAACTGGCAGCCCAGGCGAGGGATAAATCGCCCAGAGCCAGCACAATGCCACCGCCGCTATAG
>CALCPB010000351.1 GCA_937897665.1 uncultured Halomicronema sp.
AGCTGGATATGGTCCAGTTATATCAATCTTAATTATGGCGCGATCGCGCTGTGGCCAGCGGGCTAGTCAATTAAGCTCAGGGCGATGTCAGTGCTGCCTTGATGGCGGTGAAAGGTGCAGTGTATCCTGGTTTGGCTCCAATGCCGTCTCAGGCAGTAGTGATGCAGTGAGCCACAGACGTGATCAAAGTTCGCATGATCGAAAGTTGAGTGTCTAAGCTAATTTCTCGCAACGGATGCTTGGAATGGCCTGTCTGTCTGAATTCACGATTACATTGCTCGATCTCTGAGAGTGCAGCCTGTTGCAAAGCCGGACAAATGGCTAAGGGCATCTCTGAGGCTCCCACAAACTGAGGCTGAAAATGATGAGACACAAAAGCCAGAGAACTCCCTGGATTTTGTTGGTTCAACGCCTGGACATTAGGAAGCGCTAATTCAAAAAAGCCTGGGGATAAGACAGTTTGAGAGAGGCCAGTGGGATCATGAGATAACAGCGGTATGTGGTCAGGCAATGCGGCGGTAACGCCACTTGCCGCCTGATGGACACAGCGTGAGTTCGCCCCACGACCGACATAGAAAAATAGCCCCGGCGCAATCAGGCCGGCTGAGTGCAGAGAAAAATACGCGTCAACCTGGTTAAATCCTCGCATCCACTGACGAATGGCGATGCACTCAGGATACGTGTCCGTCGTAAAGTGCCCTTCTAAATCGCGACAGTGCTTTAACTGGAGGAGATCGCGCAGCGTGACGTTCGTCGGTAGCTCGCTGGCATTGCGATGTAAGAAATCTGGATCAGCAACCGGGACAATGCCAAATTTCACGTCTGGCCAGGGCTGCTGCACCAGACTTTGAAGCATGGAGACGGCTGTCAGCGGGCCGATAATCTCGTCGGCGTGACAGCCAGCCACAATGACGACGGTGTGAGCAGCATCTCTGTCACCGACAGTGACGCCGTACAGCGATCGCCCCTCGCTAGAGATGCCAATCTCTTCAACCTCTGCACCCAAAGCCTCGGTTTCACGAATCAGACTGTCAAGGTGCTTTAAGTCAGTCCATTTCATTACAGCTCCATTACAGCCACACGGTATTGCTCTTTCAGAATAGCGATGAGCTGTGACTGCAATTCGCGGCTATCTGCTCGGAGTTGAGCGGCGATGGCACTGCGAAGATGCTTGCAAAAGCTTTGGTTGCCGCTCCAATGAAATGATGAAGCCAGCCAACAGCCAATCGTCTAAATCTGGTGCTGTTCTACCCAGTTTTTGAGGGTTTCCAGAAAGTCCAAGGTTGTTTTGCCAAAATCGGTGATATCGTAAACGACGGCAATCGGGCGATCACTCACCACCTCGCGGGTCACTAAACCGGCCTCATCCATTTCGCGGAGTCGCAGCGTCACCATCTTTTTGCTCGCCCCTCCCAGTTGCCGGGCTAAATCATTGAACCGGACTGGGCCATCTTTGAGATGCCAGAGAATCGACCCTTTCCATTTACCCCCCACAACTCTCATGCCCCGCTCAATGGGGCAAGGTTCGAGACAGGGCTCTATAGCGTGTTTACGACCTTGGTCGTCGGTGGTGATGCCTAAAGATGTGCTCATGGGATACGTGGTTACTAAAAGTAAACTGGTTGACTCTAGTGACTGGTCTGATTATGTTAAATCACGGCAGCAGCCCAGGTCACTCGTCCCAATTGCTTTTGAGCTATTGGCGACTGGGCAGCCCGGCCAACTTTTGAGTCATCGCCAGTCAGGAAATCCCTATGCCTACCCCCGATATCCATCTCTACACTGCCTCCACGATGAATGGCTGGAAACCGGTCATTTTTCTGGAAGAAGCTGAGGTCGAGTATGAACTGACCTATATTGACTTTGGCAAAAAAGAGCAGAAGTCTGAGTGGTATATGCGGCTCAATCCCAATGGTCGCATTCCGACGATTGTCGATCGCGGCAACAATGATTTTGTCGTGTTTGAGTCAGGGGCGATTCTCTGGTATTTGGCTGAGAAGTACCAGAAGTTTTTGCCCAGCGGCGACAAGGCGCGATCGGAAGCGCTGCAATGGCTGATGTTCCAAATGTCTGGCATTGGTCCCATGATGGGCCAGGCTATGTACTTTCAGCGCATTGCGGCTCCCAAAGGTAACGAAGATCCTTACGCCATTGATCGCTATGTGACGGAGTCGCGGCGACTGCTGGAGGTGTTGGATCAACAACTCGCAGGCAAAGCCTATTTGCTAGGGGGCGATTTCACCATTGTGGATATGGCGACGTATCCCTGGGCGCGCTCTTACCCCTGGGCGAAGGTTTCGATAGAGGGTTTGGATAATTTAAAGGCCTGGTTTGATCGTATTGATGCTCGCTCCGCCACCCAAAAGGCCGTCACCATTC
>CALCPB010000352.1 GCA_937897665.1 uncultured Halomicronema sp.
CCAAAAGACCGTCAGCCCCAGCACCAAGAGCGCTGGTGCCAGAAAGAGGTAGGGGGTGAGCGATCGCCCCACGAGCGACCACTTTGACTGGGAAGAGACCGGCATCATGTCAGTTTTTGGCAGCGGCTTGCTGTGACCATTTTTCTTGGGCTTGAGACCAGACCAGCATCAGCCGATGAGAAAACAGCTTAAGGCCCTCGGCTTCGTCCTGAATCTTGCCATATTCTCCGCTGGACTGGAGATAGAGAAACTGTTCCATTTGAAATTGCTGAGCCATATTGCGAGATTCTACCCACATTTTTTGCGTACTGGTTTGGCTGAGCAGCGTCGTTGCCAGGGCCGCTAATCCACTCATGGCAGGCACGATCCACTCCCATTGCCCCAGTCCTTGGCCCGCTGATAAGGCTGCCAGAATCGTGGTACTGATGGCCAGCGTCACACTCATCACCTGCAGCCGTTTGTACCGAGCCTTGTGACGATTAGCTCGCTGCGCAAAGTCTCGAATCAGATGATCACATTGCTCAAGGGCCTGTTGTCGCCTTTCCTCTAGCGTGCTGGTTGGCGATAACGGTTTGTATCTCGTCATCGGCGCTTGCCGCTCAGAACTGTCCCCCATGCCAGTGCCCCAACGCCGTTACCCGTAACGCATTCTAAACTGCACACGGTGCTAAAAGCGATCGCTCTCAGTCAGTGTTGGGGGCAGGGGGGCTCGGGCGGCTTCGCCACAGGTGCGAGGCGTGGGAAAGATTTTGGTCGGGTTGGCGAGTCCTTTCGGATTCCAACTGGTGCGAACCCACTGCATGGTCTCCAGATCGGTCGCAGAAAACATATCGGGCATGTAGCAGCGCTTATCGGCCACGATGCCGTGCTCACCGGAAATGCTGCCGCCCACCTGGACGCAGAGCTTCAAAATGTCGCCGCCCAGTTCCTCTACGGCCTCCAACTGACCTGGAATGCGGTTGTTGAACAAAATCAGCGGATGTAGGTTGCCATCCCCCGCGTGAAACACATTAGCGACGCGATAGCCGTGCTGCTCACCCAGGGCGGCAATTTCTTGCAGCACGTAGGGCAGCTGCGTGCGGGGAATCACGCCATCCTGCACATAATAATCAGGGCTAAGTTTGCCCATCGCGGCAAAGGCGGCCTTGCGGCCTTTCCACAATCGCAGTCGGTCTGCCGGCTCAGCAGCGACAGTGACCTGGCGTGCGCCATTTTTTTGGCAGAGGGCGGTAATGCGATCGCGACAGGTCGCCACTTCACTGGGCAAGCCATCAATCTCGATCAGCAAAATCGCCTCCGCATCACGGGGATAGCACTCCGTTTTCACCACGTCTTCCACTGCATTCAGGCTGAAGTTATCCATCATCTCCATGCCTGCCGGGACAATCCCTGCACTGATCACGTCTGACACTGCTGCGCCCGCCGCTTCAACGCTGGTGAAATCAGCCAGCAGCACATTGATCGACTCGGGTGCTTTCAAAATGCGTAAGGTGATTTCGGTAACGATGCCCAGGGTGCCTTCAGAGCCGACGAGCAAGCCGATCAGGTCATAGCCGGGCTGTTCACCCACGGCCCCGCCGATCTCGACAATTTCCCCCTCGGGTAGCACCAGCTTGACCCCCAGCACGTGGTTCGTCGTCACGCCGTATTTGAGGCAGTGCACCCCACCGGAATTTTCTGCCACGTTGCCCCCCACCGAGCAAACGCTTTGGCTAGAAGGATCTGGCGCATAGTAAAACCCCGCCCCGCTGACGGCCTGAGTCACCCAGTTGTTGATTACGCCAGGCTGCACCACCACCCGCTGGTTGTCATAATCCACTGTGAGGATTTTGTTCATGGTGGCGGTGACAATCAGCACGGCGTCCTCTACCGGAAGGGCTCCTCCCGACAGGCCGGTGCCCGCCCCGCGGGGCACAAACGGCACGTCAAACTGATTGCAGATTTTGATGGCGGCAGCGACCTGCTCGGTTGTTTTGGGCAACACCACCACCGGCGGACGCTGGCGATAGCTGGCCAAGCCGTCGCATTCGTAAACCAGCAGCTCTTCCTTGCGCCGCACGACGCGGTCCTTGCCCAGTGCTTTTTCAAAGGCGCGAATGACCGGAGCCCAGTGGCGCTGAGTGGCGGGAGCGTTGAGGTGAGCAACCATAGGTTTCTAAGAGCTAGAGGATAGCGGTTAGTCTCGATTCTATCGCCTGCAGCGCCGGGAAGCTGGGCGATCGACGGTTGGGGATCAGAGACTGCTGGGCGATCGCTGGCTCCACTGCGGTTCCCCAACAGCGATAGGATTCAGATAGCAGCCGCAAGCTGGCTGGTCAAACTTACTCGTCTGGTTTTGAGTCGAGATTCGCACTATGGAAAATTTACCGGCACTTTCATCCGAGACCCTCTGGGATATTCTTAACGACAAGCTGGATGACGACACGGTCAACCGGTTGGTGTGGCATCATTTGGGCTATCGCTACGAGGCTGCTAGCCAGACCTGGAATACGACGGCAGTCGAGACGGCATGGGCCGAGAAATTTCCCGCGCCGCCGAACTTTATCGAGAGTCGCCCGGCGACGGTGCAGCTCACCCGCTCGATTCCCAAAGCAAACAAGCAGCTGTTAAAAACTGAGTTGGGCTTTAAGGGCTACAGCGTCGACCAGCTGGTTCCGCGCTTGACGCGCCGGGCAACCATGACGAACTGGCTGCTGAGTGTGATGGTGCAACAAGGGCTCTGGGCATCGTCGGAGCAATCGCAGTAAGCGCATCCCTAAGCCGGTAGCCCCAAGCCCCCAGCGGTGGCGGTTAAAGCTTATCTAAACCAACGGACTGCAACACCTGCGTCACGGCCAGCGCCCATCCCTCAGGCGCGGGCTGCGGAGCTATTACCCAGCCGCGATCGCTGAGTTGAGGATGCGGTCCGTCAGCCCCTGGCAGCACGATGGCGTGATCAACGTTTTCTAGCATGTCGAGGTCGTTAGGGCTGTTGCCTAAGCCCACCGTCACCACCGCTTCCCCCGGATCAAAGGTGGAGCCGTAGAGATCAAGCAGTTGATGCACCGCGAGCCCCTTGCCCGCGCCGCCCCCGATCAAATGGGAAAAGCGATCGCCCACCACGACGTTGAAGCCCATATCTGTCACCGCTGCGGTGAGCTTTTCCGCGATGGTGTTTTTGGGCGTCAGGAACGGTTCCGAAAACTCTCGCGTTTTAGCCTGCTGGGCCGCTTGGGCGGAAAGGCCGGTTAACTGCTGCACCTGAGCAATGGACAAATCACCGAAACCCTTGAGGGGCCGCCCGAGCTCTTGGGCGATCGCCTTCAGGCCTGCCCGAGCCATGACGTAAGCCACCCCGAGGGCGACGACCCGATAAGGGCCATCGTCTTCACCCTCCGGTAACTCAAACGGACAGGTGTCCCGAGGAATGTAGATGGCGCTGCCATTTTCCACCTCAAAGGGCGTGGAGAGGCCGATTTGCTGAATTAACGCTTCCACCTCAGCCCGTGTTTTGCTAGTGACCGGAATGACTGGAATGCCTTGATGTTTGAGCCTTTCAAGCAGCGGCAAAGCGGCGTCATAGGCATAGCTTTCGCCGTTGAGCAGTGTGCCATCCAGATCGGTGAAGATAATCAGCGCAGTCATGATAATTTTCCGCTCCCGAGCAATGCTTTCATCATCCTATGAGGGGTCGATTTTGACTGATCCGAATTGCCGATTGCTCGGTGGTAGCCGCAAGCGCAGGGAGCCAGAGCCCTCAAGGCACCAAAATGCGCGGGCGGGTGATTTTGGCAACGAGGCCGTGGCCGTGGTGCGGTCGATTGCGGGGTTGAGTTTGCCAAAAGCCGCGATCTTTGGCAACCATGATGCCTGGTACACAGCCACGCCTTGGGGCCGTAAAAAATGCCCCTACGATCGCGCCACTGAAGACTGGGTGCAACTGCAGATGGAGCTGCTGGGCGACGCCGATGTGGGCTACAGCAAGCGCGATTTTCCGCAGTTGGGCCTGACGGTCATTGGGGGCCGACCCTTTAGCTGGGGCGGTTCAGAGTGGAAATATGAGGCGTTTTATCGCGATCGCTACGGCGTACACAATTTTGCCGAATCGCTGGCTCGCATCAAGCAGGCCGTCGATGATGCCGCCTTTGACACGCTGATCTTTATGGGACACTGCGGTCCCACAGGGTTAGGCGATACGCCGGAATCACCCTGTGGCCGTGACTGGCCACCCATTGGCGGCGACTTTGGGGATCCTGACTTAGCGGCGGCGATTGCCTACGCTCAGCAGCAGGGCAAAACTGTTCCCCTAGTCACCTTTGGTCACATGCACCATGCGTTGCGACATCGTCAAGACCGACAACGTCAGCGGTTGAGCCGCGATGATCAGGGCACGGTCTATCTCAATGCGGCCTGTGTACCCCGCATTGTGCGCACAGCCGCCCATTGTGCCCGTAATTTTTCGATTGTTGCTTTAGAACGCCGCCAAGTGCAGCGCACCCTACTAACTTGGGTCGATCAGCGCCACGCGATCGTCTCCGAGGAAGATCTATCGGCTGATGTGGCCCCCTCGAAATCGCTGCAGGCCCTGATTTGACAGAGCATCAGGAGGCGTCCGCGTAGCGCTGCCCAAATCCCAGCTGTTTTCACGGTAGCTTTCTACGGTGTGCCATACCTATCAGGAGCAACGCTAGAATTGGCCACGCTAATAATTCGTGATCGAGCCCCCACACCATCCGGAAAACTCAGGGGAGCTCAGGCTTAGGAGGCCAGAGTTGTGATCTAGATTCCGAGCAGCGATACAGAGACAGCGGAGAGGTTGACTGCGAATCCGCCAAGTCAGCCTCTCCGCTGTCATGTTTTGGTCTTGCCAGGGTTGAACTGAATCTATGCCCAACCAGCCCGATCCATCAGCTGTACGGCTTCACCAGCATTTTGGCCGTAGGCTTCGACATTGACAGTATCTTCTTTGAAGCTGCCAAGGCTGGCTAACACCGGGTCAAGCTCAGTACCTTCGACCACTGGGTATTCGTTATTGCCCTCAGCAAAGAAGGACTGTGCCCGCGGGGTCGAGAGGTACTCTAAAAAGGCGATCGCCCCGTCCGGGTTGGGGGCGGTGGTCAACACGCCCGCGCCGCTGATGTTGACGTGCGTACCCCGACCGTCTTGGTTGGGATGGAAGACGCCGATTCGATCAAACACTTCTTGATCAGCCGGGTCATCCGATTTGCCCATCCGCACCAAGTAGTAGCTATTGGCGATCGCAATATCGCCTAGCCCAGCTGCAACGGCTTTAATTTGCGCCGTGTCATTGCCTTCCGGGGGACGCGCAAAGTTTTCCACGAAGCCCTCGGCCCAGGCTTCCGTTTCCGCTTCTCCATTCACCTCAATCATGCCCGCTACCAGGGACTGATTGTAGATAT
>CALCPB010000353.1 GCA_937897665.1 uncultured Halomicronema sp.
GGCATTGCGGCCAAAGCTAGTCTGATTTTAGAGGGTTTTGTCAGAGCTGATAATAACGCCAATAGGCCCAGTCAAATTCAGCATAGAACCCAAGCCTCAAGAGCGCCCAGGGCCTTCGAGGATATACGCATAAGAAAAAATTATAGATGGGGGAAATCTGATAAAACACTATGCCTTCTGGAGGATAGGAATGATCCTGAAATCAATCATAGATAACCTTGAAACTGCCTGTACTATAACGGTTCAAGGGTTTTTATGAAGCGTATTGATAAGACGGAAAGTGAAAAATAGGATTTTCGATTACGAATCCCATTCAATCGTTAGATGGATTTGTCCCACACAATACAGGTTTTCCCGTAGTATCGAATGAGAAAGCAAACTTAATTAATCGTGTCTCTATTTTTGTTCGCGACACAGTGTTAGCAGTTTGCTGAAATAACGGTTCCCATTTTTGTTAAGAGGATTGCAGTATGGCATCTTACAAAGTAACTTTAGTCAACGAATCCGAAGGTTTAAACACCACGATCGAAGTCGCTGACGATATGTACATTCTCGATGCGGCTGAAGAGCAGGGCATTGATCTTCCTTACTCCTGCCGTGCTGGCGCTTGTTCCACTTGTGCCGGTAAGATCACTGCTGGCGGCATTGATCAGTCTGATCAGTCCTTCCTCGATGACGACCAGATTGAAGCAGGCTTTGTTTTGACCTGTGTCGCTTATCCTACTTCCGATTGCACCATCGAAACTCACAAGGAAGAAGACCTGTACTAAGCTGCTGCTACAGCTAGGACACATTACTTGTGAAAGCGAGAAGCCTTAGCTTCTCGCTTTTTGTTTATGGGCGGGTCAACTTACACAGATGCTCTGAGACCAGTCGATCCATCTGGCTTCGCTGCCGCTAGGTTCCCCTACTCTCTCAGTTGGTTTTGGGAGTCCATAGGGAGTCATGACAAAATACCTGACCAAAATTCTTGCTTCCCCTGCTTAGGGCTGGCTATCTTTGCCGTGATCGAGGCTAAGGCATAGAAACTGAAGTCATCGTCTACTCGTCACCTCGTCAAGGGGGTGACACCGCAGCGCTAAAATCACTGGAGTAGCCGATAATACCGTTTTTATAAGCGACTCTATTTGTCTCAAGTTGAGGTACGTCATGACTTCCCCCGCTGATGTTTTGCAAGCAGCCCGAGAAATTCGTCCCTATTTGTCAGAGCTACTGACTCATCCAGATGCTGAAATCATGGCGCAACGGTTAGACCTGAGCCTCAACACGGCTGCCGATTTAGAGGCGCAGAGTACCAGTATCCTCAATGTTTTGTCTTCAGCAGAGCCGACTCGAGAATGGGCTCGCCTCTATTTAGAAGACCGTCAACCGGCGGCAGCAATTTTACCCATCATTCGAACCTATCAGCCACTACCGGGCAAAGCGGGCGTCGTTGCCAGCCCTCGCTATCGGTGTCCGGTCGCCAGTTGTCACCAAGTTTGGTATCGGCGACAAGCATCTGACAGCATTCCCGACTGTCCAATTCATGGGGTGCAGATGGTTCGCGAGAGCAAAACAGCGCCCCATGACAGCCAGGCAACCCCAGCTGCCGATCTCTGAGGCGATTGCTCGCTGTGGCATTGCCTGAAGGGTGGGTGAAGCTGATGCCTATGACGCTGCTAATGAAAGCGACACTCGATCGGAGCCAGTTTGTCGGCGATCGCTAAAACGATCGGTGCTGCCAGCGACTGCCGCTGCTCGATCAGCCCGGGCGATGCTCCCCAGTCATCTGGGCCATCGCGGATAGCCGCGTGCGTTATTGAGCTGCCCCTTGAGTTTCTGGCGTGAATTTGTGGGCATAGTCCTGCAGCAGCTCGCTAACCTGACCCAGCACACTTTCACCCGGCTGCGGCTTACCTAAGATCTGGCGCTCAGGATAAAATTCGGGCTGATTAAGGCTGCGGGCGATCGCCTCTTTGACCTGGTCAGCAATCAGTATTGATAGCTCAGTTTTGGCATTATTGCGCTGAAAGGCTGCCCCCTCTTCAGTGGTGGCATAAAGCGGCGGCAAGCGGTTGAGGGCGTAGGCGGCAATATCGCCCAAGTCGAGTGTTGAGTTAGAGCTGGCCTCGATCTCGGCAACGCGGGAAATCGCTTCGGTGAGTACCAGTTCTTCCATCACGTTGATGAACTGCTTGCGAGGAACGGCGACCACCTCTCCTGTTAACAGCGCTCCCATCAGGCGATCAAGCGACATATACTCTTCGATCGAAAGCTCAGAAGCCGTGTCGCAAATACGTCCGACTTCGGCCTCCATGGCTGGCGTCAGATAACCGTCTTTAAGTGCTTGTTCAACAATATTTTCAATACTCATGGATTCTAACGCTCCGTTTGCGTCATCGACATAGCTCAAAGGACAACTAAAGCCAGAGCATGTCAGTAGATTCCGACACGCCTTCTGGGACTGGGCCTAGTGTGCCCTGAGGCCCTTGAAATTCGACACGAGAACAATTTCTCAGCTTTATTCTCTGGCGGAATAACTAAAGATTCCGCAGTCTCGCAGCTCAGTAGCCACAATCTGAGAAACACTCTCAATTGTGGCCAGAGTCACCAGCCTTGCAGATCTGATGACTCTGGTCGCGAGTCGTGTATCGAGTTATAGCAAACCTCAAAATCAGTCTCAAGGCAGCAAAAGAGGAGCCATTGGCGTCGAAGCAGATCGACTATTCAAAAGAACCATTGCGCCACGGGTTGGGGTCGACCGCCACCCCATTGACATATAGGCCCCAGTGGAGATGTGGCCCGGTTGAAGCACCGGTCGACCCGACTGTGCCGATCACTTGACCCGCCTGGACGATTTCACCTGGCTGCACATTGATGCTATTGAGGTGGATGAAGATACTCTCGACCCCTTGGCCATGGTCTAACCCAATGGTGTTGCCATGGAGCTCGAAGCCATCAGCAACTCGACCCACCAAAGCAACTTTGCCCGTCGCTGGTGCGATGACTGGCGACCCCGTGGCGGCAGCGTAATCAATTCCTCGGTGATAGTAATCTTCGGCAAATACGCCATTGTAATAGCGCCGAACGCCATATTCCGAGCTGACACTGCCCTGGCTGGGGCGCAGCAAGGGGCCGTTCCACAATTTGTCAGGACTCAGAATTGCTTTAAAGGCAGCGACTTGATCAAACTCGTAGTCGGTGCCTAAGTTACTGCGGCTAGGGGACAGCGTAATGCGTTGAGTTCGAAAGGACCGATCGCTGAGCCACACCATGGGATTACGAGGCCCCTCTGGGCCTTCAACGCGAATGATATATTCCCCCGACGGGTGCAGCGGACTGGTCGGGAGAAACGTGCGGTAGCGGCCATTGCCCACGGCAAAGGTCGGGTAACCCGTGCCATTGATGGAGACGGTGGGCACATGGGCGCTGCCCCGATTTTCGCTAGAGATAATCGATACGGTATCGCCCTGACGCGGCCCGGAGGGAGAGATCGAGACGTCGTAGGCGTAGGCGGGTGGATGCGCCAGCGTGACAAATAGCGTAATGGCCCCCGCCAAGGTCATGAACAAAACCGACTTCCAAGAAAATTGATGTTTTTTCAAGGCGGCGTTAAGACCCGGCAATCCATAGAAAGAGATGTGCTGTTTCATGGACGAAGTTCGGGGAAAAGTTGTGATGGTTAGAATACAGAGGGCAAGCAGCGAGAAAGTTCGGTGAGTGATCACTCGCGCGACTCGATGG